>JAPYWU010000046.1 GCA_028276205.1 Dictyoglomaceae bacterium
TCTTCTCTTGAAAGATCCAAAATAGAAAGCAGATCTCTACCCTTCATATATCCCATAAAAATAATCCTCCCAACCAATAATTATTTATTAATTCTAAATTATACATTAAATTTTTCAATTAATATTAGTCTTATCTGAAGACTAAAAATTTGATATTATAAAAACTATGAGTTTAAAAGAAAAGGATTATCGCTGGAATTTTATAGTTAATGCCATAGATAATGCATTCTTCAATTTGGGAATGACCTTTGGTTCTATACAGACCCTATTGCCATTATTTGCCAAAAATTTAGGAGCAGGAAATCTTGAAATTGGATTAATCCCTGCAATTGCAAATTTAGGATGGGCAATACCAGCTATATTAGGTGCAAGAGCTTCAGAAAGATATAAAAGAAAAATAGAATTAGTATTAAAAGTAACCTTAGGAGAAAGACTTCCTTATCTTTTTATGTCCTTTATAGCCTTCTATTTAGCCTCTTCTTCTCCAAAACTTTCTCTGTATTTGTCATTATTTTTACTTGCCATTGCCACCTTTTCAATGGGATTTTTAGGACCTCCTTGGATGAGCATGATAAGTAAGGTTATTCATCCAAGTAAAAGAGGATCTTTTTTCGCAATGGGAAATGGCTTAGGAGCTATAATGGGGATTGGAGGTGCCTTTTTAGCAAGATATTTTCTTTCTACCTATCCATTTCCAATAAACTTTGGCTATTCTTTCCTTTGTGCTGGTATAGCTCTACTAATATCCTTGTTTTTTCTATCTCTAACCAGAGAGGAACCAGATGAAAATGAAGTTCAAGATATATCCCTTATTGATTATATAAAAAGTATAAAGATAGTTTTTGAAGATAAAAATTTTAGAAATTATACAATCTCAAGAATCCTAAACACCTTTTCCTTATCTTTTATGAGTTTCATATCAGTTTTTTCTGTAAAACAATTCAAAATCCCTGACAAGATAGTTGCAGATTTTACAGGTATTCTTTTAATTTCTCAAGCCCTTTCATCCTTCATCATAGGTCCTATAGGAGATAAATTTGGTCACAAGATAACTCTCCTTTTAGGAAGAATTTCAACAATAATATCTCTTATTCTTCTCTTAACCGCCAAAAATACAATTTCTTTCTATATAGTTTATCTTTTTATTGGAATTATAAATAGTGCTTTTTACGTTGGAGATTTAGCCTTTATACTTGATCTTTCACCTAACCAAAGAAGAGAACTTTATTTAGGATCTATCAACCTTATTTTTGCACCTTTTTCCTTTATAGCTCCTATTTTGGCAGGAAAAATTGCAGATATAAAAGGATATTACTTTCTTTTTTATTGTTTACTTCTTTTAGGAATAATAAATATCCTATATTTTATATATAAAGTGGAGGATCCAAAGAAAAATGTCAAAAATATTGATAACTCTGATTCTAATTAGTTTACTGGGATTTATCTCTAAAAAATATAAGATATTCAGAGAAGAAGATAGAGAAATATTTTCAAAATTCGTATATACCTTTTCTTTACCTGCTTTAGTTTTTTATTCTATCTACTCTAATCCCCCCCAAATTTCATTAGATAAAGTGGTACTTGTAGAATGGATAGTTAGTACTGTTATTGGTATTCTTGCTTTACTTATAGGTTTTGTATTAAATCTAAATAAAAAAACTATTGGAAGCCTTTTTCTTGTAAGCATAGGTGGTAATGTAACATTTCTTGGATATCCTATTATGGAGAAACTTTATGGAAATCAAGGTTTAACTGTTGCTATTATCTATGACCAATTGGGTATGTGTCTTTTTATATACACAATTGGTATTATCCTGATAAGTTTGCTAAGTGCTCAGAAAATAAATTTTAACTTTATTGTAAAAAAAGTATTAAATAATCCCCCCTTATGGGGATTAATTTTAGGATTTATATTTTCTCCTTATAAACTTCCTGATTTTTTAATTGATAGTCTTTCCATATTAGGAAAAGCTACAACGCCACTTATGATGTTTCTTTTAGGTCTATCCTTTTCAAGGCCCCAAAAAAATAATAGATCCACATTGGGTATTTTCTCAGGTATTACCTTAAAACTTCTCTTATTTCCCTTTCTTGCATTGATCCTTTCAAGAGTATTGGGATTAAGTGATGTACCTTATAAGGTAACAGTATTAGAATCTGCCATGCCATCTATGCTTACAGCCTTAGTACTTGCTTTACAATTTGATTTAGATACCATTTTTGCCTCTCATGTAATAGTTTATTCTACGTTAATTTCTCTTATCACATTAAACTTATGGATAGGGGTGGTATAAGATGATAGCTTTATTAAAGGTAACCATCATTTTTGGTATTATTGTAGTATTAATATCCAAAAATTTCCCTCTCCATTGGGCACTTTTAGGTGGAAGTATAATTATGGGGATAAGTTTTGGTCTACCCATAAACATTATTTTAAAATCCTTTTTGGAAGCAGCTATTGACTGGAGTACTATTAATCTTCTTCTAATCCTATATCTCATAGCAGTATTTGAATCCATATTAAAAGAAAAAGAAGTATTAAAGACAATGGTCAATTCACTAAAAAGTCTGATTAAAGATGAGAAAATTCGTTTAATATCTATGCCCATAATAATGGGTCTTCTCCCATCCGTAGGTGGAGCTCTTTTTTCTGCCCCCCTTTTAGAAGAATCGACAGATAATGGTAATTTAGAACCTGAAAGAAAAAGCTATATAAATTATTGGTTTAGGCATGTATGGGAACCATTTCTCCCTATATATCCAGGAATTATATTGGTTTCAGCTTTAACCCAAACTCCTATAAATATACTTGTGAAAGAAGCTTTACCCTATGGATTATTCGTACTTGCAATAGGCTTGCTTTTTGCCTTTTATAAAATGCCTTCTGAAGAGACCGCTTCCTTAGAGCAAATTCAAACTCAAAATTTAGAAGAAGAAAACCAAGAAATAATAGTTTCTCAAAACCCTGTTAAAGACTTTATAATCTCTTTTCTCCCTATTTTGATATTAATTTTTTCTGTAATCTTTCTTCATTTTGATCTTCTATATGTTCTTTTAGGAATTGTTCTTTTACTTTTCATTATATTTCGCTTCAATGTACATCAAACTTTAAATACATTAAAGACTTCAATAAAACCCCAGAATCTAATCTTGATATTAGGAGTTATGATCTTTAAAAAAATATTAGAGGTTACAGGAGCAGTATCAGATATTGCCTATTCACTTAACTTTTCTTTCATTCCAACTCCCATTATTTTCTTTTTGATACCCTTTATAGTTGGCATATTCACTGGAGTTACCTCTGCTTCTATTGGAATTTCCTTTCCTATTTTAATCAAAATGCTTCCATATGTTAATCCATTAAAATACATATTATTAGCATTCTTAAGTGGATTTTTAGGAATAATGGTATCTCCTATGCATCTTTGTTTAGTTCTTACAAGGGAATATTTTAATGCTGATTGGAATAAGATTTATAAATATATAATAAAAAGTGGAATTTTGCTCACAATTTTCATATTTTTAAGATTTTTGATATAATTAAAATCAAAACTCCAATCAAGGAGGGATTTAAAACAATGAGGTACTCTAAAAAATTTATCCTCTTCCTCTTAGTATTATTTCTCTTTTTTAGTCTCTCTTTTTCCCAAACATCCAATTTAATAGACATAAAAATCCTTCACATCAACGATTTTCATGGAAGACTTCTACCTTATATCGTAAAAAGCATTAATGAAAAAATTCCAGTAGGTGGTGGAGCATATTTAGCCTATATAATAAATGAAGAAAGAGCTAAAAACCCTGAAGGAACTATTTTACTTTCTGCAGGAGATATGTTCCAAGGTACACCTATATCTAACATATTCAAGGGCGAGCCAGTTATTGAGATGATGAATTATCTAAAATTTGATGCTATGACTATTGGAAACCATGAGTTTGATTGGGGTCAAGATCTTTTACAACAATGGATAAAATCTTCCAGTTTTCCTTTTTTAGCAGGAAATATATTAAAAGATGGAAAATATCTTCCAAATGTTAAACCCTATATCATCATTGAGAGAAAAGGGCTAAAAATTGCAATAATAGGGCTTACAACAACCGAAACTGCATATATAGTAAAACCTGATTATGTTAAAGATTTAACCTTTGTAGAACCAGAAAAGGTACTTCCTAATTTAATTAAGGAAGTAAAAAGTCAAGGAGCAAACTTAGTAATAGTATTATCCCACTTAGGTTATGATGCAGATAAAGCCCTTGCAGAAAAGGTTCCTGGAATTGATGTAATAGTTGGAGGACATAGCCATACAGTAGTTACGGATCCTGTGATAGTTAGAGGAACAATTATTGTACAAGCGGGATACAATGGTATATATTTAGGGGTTTTAGATTTAAAAATACAACCTGAAACTGGTCTAATTTTAGGTTTTACAAAAGAAAAAGAGCTAAAAACGGTTTTTGCAGGACCCGAA
The DNA here is from genome assembly GCA_028276205.1 of Dictyoglomaceae bacterium. GTDB lineage: Bacteria > Dictyoglomota > Dictyoglomia > Dictyoglomales > Dictyoglomaceae > Dictyoglomus. The sequence goes on from JAPYWU010000046.1 coordinate 4,470, forward strand.
GATAAATATGACCCTGAAGTAGCAAAAATAATTGATAAATATAACACCCAACTTAAAGAAGAATTTTCTAAAATTGTGGGTGAAACACTTGTAGATCTTGTAAGAAATTATAATGAAGAATCAAACATAGGAAATGTGATATGTGATGCAATGATAGAAGCAAGCAATGCCCAAATCGCATTTCAAAATAGTGGAGGCATAAGAACAGATATTCCTAAAGGGAAAATAACAATGGAACAAGTATATACTTTACTTCCTTTTGATAATGTGCTGGTAATAATGGATCTAACCGGAAAAGATATATTAGATCTTTTAGAACAAAGCGCCACCTTAGAAAAGGGTATTTTACAAACTTCAGGAATTAGGGTAAAATATGATATGACGAGACCTATAGGATCAAGGGTGATAGAGGTCTTTGTTGGGAATGAACCCTTAGATTTAAACAAGGTTTATAGAGTAGTAACTAATGATTTTCTAGCTGCAGGTGGAGACAAATTTACAGCTTTTACAAGAGGTAAAAATATTGTCTATGGAGATATGTTGAGAGATGTCTTTGTAGAATATTTAAAAAAACATTCTCCTATAAATCCAAAGGTGGAAGGAAGGAGTATAATTATAAAGTAATTTGAAAGAAAAGATTAAAGTTTTTGTAAATGATAAACCTTTAGAAATATTTCAGGGCATGCAGGTAAAGCATGCCCTGATTTCTTATGATATAGATATTTATAAAAAATGCATAGATGGAGAATATATTGTTGTTAATGAAGATGGTTTTGAAATAGGTTTAGAAGGAGCACTTTTAGATAATACTAAAATATATATAAAACAAAGGAGGGAAAAAAGTTGTTTAGAAAGACCAAAATAGTATGTACAATAGGCCCTGCCAGTGAAAAAGAAGAAGTATTAAAGGAACTTATTAAAGCAGGAATGGATGTGGCAAGATTAAACTTCTCCCATGGAGATTATAATGTACATGGGGAAAGAATAAGGCTCATAAGAAAACTTTCAGAAGAATTAGACAAACCAATTCCTATTATTCAAGATCTTCAAGGCCCCAAAATAAGAATAGGAGAATTAGAAAAGGACAAAATATTTATTAAAGATGGAGAAGAAATCTATCTCACTCCTAAGGAAACTATAAGTAATGAAAAGATTCTTTATGTTAACTATCCCTATCTATTAGAAGATGTGAATATTGGGGATAGGATACTTATAGATGATGGACTTATAGAATTGAAAGTTATGGATAAAAAAGAAGACAAATTAGTATGTGGAATTATTCATGGGGGGTACCTCTCAGGAAGAAAAGGAGTTAATTTTCCAGACTCTAAATTAAGGGTTTCACCTCTTACAGAGAAGGATAAAAAAGATACTATATTTGGAATAGAAAACAAGGTAGATTATATTGCATTGTCCTTTGTGCAAAGAGCTTCCGATATCATAGAGTTAAAAGAATTTCTTGAAACACATGATGCAAAAATCCCTGTAATAGCTAAAATTGAAAAAAGAGAAGCAGTGAATAATTTTAAGGAAATATTAGAAGTAGCAGATGCTATAATGGTAGCAAGAGGAGATTTAGCAATAGAGATTTCAAATGAAGAAGTACCCCTAATACAAAAAAGAATAATAAGGGAGACAAGATTAGCAGGAAAACCTGTAATTACAGCCACCCAAATGTTGATATCTATGGTAAATAATCCTACTCCCACAAGGGCTGAGGTAAGTGATGTGGCAAATGCAATATTAGACGGCACTGATGCTATTATGTTATCAAACGAAACTGCTATGGGTAAATATCCTATAGAAAGCTTAAAAATGATGGATAAAATTGCAAGGAAAGTGGAAGAAAGCTTTCCATACGACGATTTCCTAAAAGAATCAGATTGTAATACTAATATAACTAAAGCTATAACCTTCTCCACCTGCCAAATAGCCAAAGAAATAAAAGCTTCCGCAATCGTAACAGCTACTCATAGTGGTTTTACAGCAAGACAAATATCAAAATATAGACCTAATGCTCCCATATTTGCTATTACTCACTTTTCTGAAGTAAGAAGAAGGCTCAACTTATCTTGGGGTGTAATTCCACTTTTAACTGAGATTTTTTACACTACCGATGAAATGTTTGAAAAATCTACCAAAATACTCCTTCAAAAAGAATATGTTAAAAGAGGAGATACAGTTGTAATAACTGCTGGCATACCTATGGGAATCTCTGGAATGACAAATCTTATAAAGGTCCATGTAATAAGTGATATTATAGGACAAGGACATGGGCTTGGTGGAGATTCTAAAACTGCAAAAGTTATATTAGCTCAAAACGCTAAAGAAGCTCTTAGTAAAGAGATAGATGGAGCTATATTACTAATAAAGTCTTATGATCCAGAAATAGAACCTCTCCTTGACAAATTAGTTGGTATTATTATTGAAGATGAAAAAATTCCACCATCATTGATTCCATGGAGAAGTAAGGGATTAGGGATAATAGTTGGTGCCAAAAATCTTTTTGAAAAATTAAGAGATAATGAGATTATCACTATAGACCCTGAAAGGGGAGTAATATATCGTGGGGTGGCAAGAATATCTTAAAAAGGATAAAAAGAAAAGAAATCCTACAAATACAATACTTTTAGTTCTTTTTCTTCTATATCTAAGCCCATCCATATATATGGGGATTAGAGATTATATTACTTATTCTCAAAAACTAAAGGAACTATATCAAAGAAAATCAGTTCTCGAAAAAAAAGTTAAAGAATTAAGAGAAATAGCCTACAATACAGATGATCCATATATTATAGAGAAAATTGCAAGGGAAAAACTTTTTATGGCAAAACCTAATGAAGAGCCAATCCTAATAATTGAGAAAAAAGAAGAAGAAAAAAATCTTTGGGATAAAATAATAGGTCTTTTTAAAAAGTAGTATTTTGATATAATATCATTTGATAAAAATTAATTTATAGCAGGGGTGAAAGAAATGGGAAAACAGTGGAGAGTAATACTTAAGAGAAGAAGAAGAAAGGCAAGAGAAAAAAGGAGAAAAGAAAGACTAAAGCTACTTTTAAAAGAGCTTAAAAAAGCTTAATTGATATTTTTTATTTTAAAAAAGGACCCTCATAGGTGATAAGATGCACATAAGTGATAAAGTCGAAATATTGGCAGAATCAGCGAAATTCGATCTATGTGGGTCCTTTTTGTGTTCTCAAGAAGCTATAAAAAGAAAACCATCTATAAGTGGTTGGATTTATCCCACAGTCCTTCCTGATGGAAAAACAGTGAGACTTTTAAAAATTTTACTCTCAAATGATTGTATTCATAACTGTTACTATTGTGCTAATAGAGCTAATAGACCATTTCAAAGAGTAACTCTTACAGCAGACGAGCTTGTCAAATTATTCTTAGAACTTTATAGAAAAAATTTAGTAGATGGATTATTTCTAAGTTCTGCAATAACTAAATCACCTAAATATACTATGGAACAAATGCTAAAATCGGTAGAAATACTAAGAGAAGTCTATAAGTTTAAAGGATATATTCATTTAAAAATACTACCAGAATCCTCCTTAGATTATATAGAGACCGCTATAAGATATGCAGATCGAATCTCTATAAATTTGGAAGCCCCATCAGAAAAATACTTAAAAGAAATTGCTCCTGAAAAAAATTTTAATTTTCTTCTACAAAAATTAGAAACTTTAAAAGAACTATATAAAAAGGGTTTAAGAACAAAAGCAGGTATAACAACTCAATTTGTAGTTGGTGCTTCACAAGAAAGGGATAAAGAAATTCTTAATCTTACCTTCAACCTCTATAAAAATTATCATTTATCAAGAGCCTATTTTAGCGCTTTTCAGCCTATTCCCCTTACTCCCTTATCCGATCTTCCACCTACCTCTACTTGGAGAGAAGTAAGACTATATGAAGCCGATTTTCTAATAAGAAAATATGCCTTCAACATAGAAGAACTTGTGTTTAACGAGAATGGGAATTTACCTGCAGATGAAGATCCTAAAACAGTATGGGCCAAAAATCATCCAGAATTCTTCCCTATAGAGATAAACTCTGCCTCGTATGATAAACTCATAAGAATTCCGGGGATAGGTCCAGTATTTGCTTCAAGGATAATCAAAGCAAGAAGAGAAAATAAGATAAAAGATCTGAAAGATTTAAAGAAAATAGGTATTCCAATAGAAAAGTGTAAAAATTTCATTCTTATAAATGGGAAAAGCCCTTCCTCTTCTAAAAATCAACTTACTCTTTTCTGAGGAAGGGCTTTTAAACTTCTAATCTTCTAATCCATTTCGCTCAATTACCTTTTTATAAAAATAGGCACTTTCTTTTAATATTCTCTCCTGAGTTTCATAATTAACATATATAATCCCAAATCTTTTACTAAATCCATGCGCCCATTCAAAATTATCCATTAAAGACCATACAAAGTATCCTCTTAGATCTACACCATCTCTGATAGCGAAATAAGCCCTTTTAATATGCTCTTTCAAATAATTAACTCTCTTAATATCTTTAACCTTACCATCTTCCAAGATATCATCAAAGGCTGCCCCATTTTCAGTAATATAAATTGGAATTTTATAACTGGTATATAGTTGAACTAAAATATCATAAAGCCCATCAGGATAAATTTCCCAATTCATAGCAGTAACTTCACCATTACCTTGTACCCTACTTATTCCTATATAAGGATCCTCAGGATTTGCTTTTACAATACTCCTTGTATAGTAATTAATCCCAATAAAATCTATGGGCTGAGATATAAGATCAAAATCTCTTTCTTCAAATTTAAAAACCCAAGGTGTTTTTTCTAAAACTTTCCAAGCACTTTCAGGATAGGTTTTTCTAAAAATGGGATCTAAAAACCATCTGTTTGAAAAAGCATCCTGTCTT
>JAPYWU010000044.1 GCA_028276205.1 Dictyoglomaceae bacterium
AAAGGCATAAAAGCTACAAAATGTTTATTTTCATATACAACTCTTACTCCATCATTAAGTTCTCTTTCAAGAATTGAACAAAAGAGACATTTATTCTTTTGATTGTAAAATTCATTGCTTGATTTTATTTCCTTTTCTATAATTGGAGGAATATAAGGAAAAGCATATATTTGACCATGTGGATGATGTAAACTTACACCTATAATTTCTCCTCTATTTTCAAAAATAAAAACATATTTTATAAAATCTAGACTCCCTAAATCATTATATCTATCTTCCCAAACTAAGACTAATTTTTCTATTTGTTCTAATGGCATTCTTGACATTGATGAATCATGATCCATAGTGTAGAGAACAACTTCACATACTCCCCTTCCCCCTTCTAATTTATATAAATCATCTTCCCAAGGTATAATATCAGGAGTTTCTTTTGTTAAAGATGGATATCTATTTTCAAAAACAGCAATATCAAAGGGTTTTGGAACCTCTACACCTCCATAGCATAATGGGCATGCATTTCTTGCTGGAAGAACAGGTCTTTCTTGAACCTTTCCAGCAACAATTACCCATTCTTTTAAAAATGGATGCCACCTAAGTTCACTGCTCATCTTCAATCTCTCCCTCTAATTCAAAATCGTAATAATACATAAGTCTTCCATCTTCTTTTGTTTCTACTCTTTTTATCATTTTCCATTTCCTCATATAAAAGTCCTCCCATGAAATAATATTAAAATATTTAGATTAATTTTAGCAAAGATTAACCTATGTATCAAAATTAATTTTACGTATGTAATGCTTTCTTTATTCTTTCATAATTTTTCAAAAATTTATCAGGTATACAGAGTAAATATATTAAGTTATATAAAGATTTTTTTAATATTTATGACGAATAGGTTTTTATAAGATTTTCTGATTCTTTTTTAACCCATTCGATAAGATTAAATAATTCTTCTATGTTTTCTATTTCATTTTTCCCTTTCCATCTTTCCATAAGTTCCATTATTAAAGGAACAATTTGATAGAATTTTATTTTTCCATCTATAAAATATGAAACGAATATTTCATCAGAAATAGCAAGAATTGCAGGATATATATCTCCTTTTTTTACTACATTATAAAGATAATTAATAATAGGAAACTTTTCATCATCAACAGAATAAAATTCAAGGGTTAAATTTTTGAGATTCAATTTTTCCCATTTATAAATTGGTCCTTCAGGATAAAAGAGAGCATATTGAATTGCAAATCTCATATCTGGAGGTGAAAGATATGCCATCATACTACCATCTAAAAATTCAATAATTCCATGAACAATACTCTGCGGATGTATAACAACTTTAATATTTTCATACGGTACATTGAAAAGATAATGAGCTTCCACTATTTCTAAGGCTTTATTAACCATATTTGCAGAATCAATAGTAGTTTTTTTACCCATTTTCCATCGGGGATGTTTCAGTACATCTTCAATTTTTGCATTTTCAATATCTTTTTTGGCTTTTTTAAAGAATGGTCCTCCTGATGCTGTTAATATAATATTCTCTATATGATTTTTATTTTTAATAAGCTGAAATATAGCACTATGTTCACTATCTACAGGTATTATTTCCGATTTAGTATTTTTTAACCACTCCTTAATGAATTTTCCTGCAGTAACAATTACCTCTTTTGTTGCTAAAGCAATTTTTTTATTATTTAAAATTGCCTTTTGGGTAGGGTAAATAGCCTCTATTCCAGAAATAGCCATAACAATCAATTCTGCTCCACTTAAAGAGGCTAAAATTTCTAAACCCTCTCTACCATAATAAATTTTAGGAGAATAACTAAAATTAGGTAATTTTACTGATTTATTATATATTGAAATATAGGGTGGTTTAAATTCTTCTATCACATCTTGTAATAATGATATATTTTCTTTTACAGCCAATCCCAAAAGTTTAAATTTGTCTTTATGCTTTCTTATCACATCTATGGTTTGTAAGCCTATAGAACCAGAGGCACCTAATATTACTATATTCCTCATAATAGACGTAAAATGAACAACATATAATAAGTGGTGGGTACTATAAAAAATAGACTATCAAACCTGTCTAAGATTCCACCATGACCTGGGAGTAAGGAAGATGAGTCTTTTACTCCTATTTCTCTTTTTAACATTGATTCAACAAGATCTCCTAATTGTCCCATTATACCTAAAGATATTCCAAGAATTATTGGTAATAAATATTTTTCATAATAAATGGCTCCAAAAGCAAGGGATACTATAATTGATCCTATAATACCTGCAACTGTTCCTTCTATTGTCTTATTAGGACTAATGGAAGGAGCTAATTTATGCTTACCAAAAAATTTACCAATAAAATATGCTGCTGAATCGCTAGCCCAAGTTACTAAAAAGGTATAATAAGTTAAAATTTCACCTTGAGGAAGATTTCTCAATAGCAAAAAGTAACCCGATAAGAAGGGGATATAAAAAAAGCCTAAAAATGTAAGGGATATTTCTATTACAGAATGCTCTTTTTTCAGTAATTCATAAATAAGGATTGAAACTATGAGTAGAGGTAAAAAAATTCTCAATGCCCATCTACTTTCAAGATAAAGAAAGGTTAAATATAAAAAACCTGCAACTATACCCTCTGTTTTAAGAGTTTTATAATTATTTTTCTCTAAAAGAGAATAAAATTCATAAAGTCCTAAACATGCAACTAATACAACAAATATAAAAAAAAGTTGATCTCCTACATGAATAATCCATAAAATTAGAGGAATTCCCCATAAAGCTGTTAAAATTCTTTTAAGCATTGTTATCTAAACCGCCAAATCTTCGTTTTCTTCTAGAAAACTCAATACAAGCTAATTTTAAATCTTCCTCATTAAAATCAGGCCAATATTTTGGTGTAAACCATAGCTCGGTATAAGCTAATTGCCATAAAAGGAAATTACTTATCCTAAATTCTCCACTAGTTCTTATTAAAAGATCTGGATCTGGGATATCATAGGTTGAAAGAAAAGATGAAAAGGTATTTTCGTTTAAATTATCTAATGAGAAATTACCAAATTTTACTTCATTAAAAATTTTTTTAATTGCTTCCAATATATCCCATCTTCCACCATAGTTTAATGCTATTGTTAATGTTCTATCCATTCCATTTTTAGTTTCTTCAATTACATATTTTATTCTTCTTTGTAGATAATCAGGAAGGGCTTCTATATTTCCTATAACTTTTAATCTAATATTGTTTTTAATTAATTTGTCTTTAAACTTGTCAATACTTTCATCCAAAAGTTTCATTAAACCTTCTACCTCTTCTCTTGGCCTTTTCCAGTTTTCTGTTGAAAAAGCAAAAAAGGTTAAATATTTTATTCCCCAATTAAAGGCGGTTTCTGATATTCTTTCGACAACTAAAGCCCCCTCTCTATGCCCCATTAATCTTGGAAGATTTCTTTCTTTCGCCCATCTTCCATTTCCATCCATAATAAAAGCTATATGATTTGGTAATTTATCTTTTGGAATCTCTATCATCTTTAATATTTCTCATTTGATAATTTTCATATGATAATATGAAATACCATTTTCCATTTATTCTTTTTTCAGCAACTACTCTTAAATCTCCAAAAGCTTCACATGGTACATCTAAATAGTTTAAGTCGAAAATTATGTTTTCTTTACCAATTTCTTTCACTATTTCTTCATATTTTCTTCCTAAATAACTCATAAGCTTAAACTTCCATAATTTCTTTTTCTTTTAATTTTATGAGTTTTTCAATTTCCTCTATAAATTTATCTGTTAATTTTTGCAGATCTTCCTGCAAACGATAAAATTCATCTTCTGATATTTTTCCTTCTTGTTTTTCTTTTTTAAATATCTCTAAATAATCTCTTCTGATATTTCTTATAGCTACTCGCCCATTTTCTGCCTCTTTGTGTACTACTTTAACAAGTTCCTTTCTCCTCTCTTCGGTAAGTGGTGGAAATACAACCTTTATTACTTGACCATCATTTTGTGGAGTTAACCCAAGATCAGATTTTAGTATAGCCTTTTCTATATCTCCTAAGATACTTTTGTCCCATGGTTGTATAATAACTACTCTTCCTTCTGCTACTTTAAGATTTGCTACTTGGTTTAATGGCATAAGATTCCCATAATATGAGACCTTTATTTCATCAAATATTCCCACCGAAGGTTTACCTGTTCTTATACCCTGAAACTCTTTTTTTACAGTCTCTACTGCTTTTTTCATTTTATCTTCTATCTCTTTAAAATGCTCTTTACCCATCTTCTCCCCCCTTATCAGAAATGATTTCCACATCTCCTATATAGGTTCCTACTTTTTCTCCTAATATAACTCTTCTAAGATTTCCTCTCACTGACATATTGAATACGATTATAGGTATTTTATTATCCATACATAAAGAAACTGCTGTAGCATCTAAAGCTTGTAATCTTAATTTAAGAAATTCAATAGGCTCTATAGAATCAAATTTTTCTGCATCAGGATACTTTAAGGGGTCTTTATTATAGACCCCATCAACCTTTGTTTCTTTTAAAATCACTTCTGCTTTAATCTCAGCTGCTCTTAAAGCTGCAGCAGTGTCAGTAGAGAAAAAGGGATTTCCAGTTCCTGCTGCAAAAATTACCACTCTACCCTTTTCCAAATGTCTTATAGCTCTTCTTCTTATAAAGGGCTCTGCAATTTGCCTCATTTCAATTCCTGTTTGTACTCTCGTTACAACTCCAAGTTTTTCTAAAGCGTCCTGTAATGCAAGTGCATTTATAGTTGTTGCTAACATTCCCATATAATCAGCAGTAACTCTATCTATTCCTAAAGTTTTACTTTCTCTTCCCCTAAAAAAGTTTCCTCCTCCTACTACAACACCTATTTCTACTCCTAGATCGTGTACTTCTTTTATGTCTTCAGCAATATTTTTAATACTTTCAGGATCTAAACCAAAACCTTGAGCTCCACTAAATGATTCTCCGCTTATTTTTAAAAGTATTCTTTTATATTTAGGTTCCATATAGTTATTCTTCTCCTACAACAAACCTAGCAAATCTTCTCACCACTATGTTTTCTCCAAGTTTAGATATGGCTTCAGTTATTAAATCTTTTACTTTTATTTCGGGATTTCTAACAAAAGGTTGTTCTAATAAACATACTTCTTCATAAAACTTTTCAAGCTTTCCTTCAATAATTTTTTCAATCACATGATCAGGTTTTCCTTCATTCTTAAGCTGAGTTCTATATATTTCTTTTTCTTTTTCAATAACCTCTTGAGGAACATCTTCTTTGCTTACATATTGAGGATTCATTCCTGCAATCTGGAGGGCTATTTCTTTTGCTAATTTTCTGAATTCATCTGTTCTAGCTACAAAATCAGTTTCACAGTTTACTTCTACTAAAACTCCAAGTTTTTCTCCTGTATGTATATATGCCTCTATAATTCCCTCTTTTGCTACTCTTCCAGCTTTTTTGGCAGCTTTTATAACACCCTTTTCCCTCAATATGGTAACTGCTTTTTCCATATCTCCATTAGCTTCCTCTAAGGCTCTCTTAGCCTCCATTACTCCTGCTCCTGTTCTTTCTCTTAATTCTTTTATCATTTCAATAGTTATTTCCATCTTTATTCAACCTCCTACTTTTTATTAATTATTCAGAAATTTCAGATTGAAGATCTTCTTCTTTAATTTCCAGAGAAAGTTCTTTCTCTCTTAAATCTTTACCCTCTATAATAGCATCTGCTATTTTTGAAGTAATAAGTTTTATGGATCTTATTGCGTCATCATTTCCTGGAATTGGATATGTTATTAATTCAGGATCACAATTGGTATCTACAATAGCCACAATAGGTATGCCCAATCTGTTTGCTTCTTTTACAGCAATTTCTTCTCTTTTGGGATCAACTATATACAATACATCTGGAACTCTCTCTATTCCTCTTAAGCCATCAAATATTTTTACAAGTTTTTCTAATTCTCTGTTTAATCTTGATGCTTGTTTTTTGGGTAGCTTTTCAAAATAACCATTATTCTTCAACTCTTCTAATTTTATCATATAGTCAATTCTTGCCTTTATAGTGGTAAAATTGGTTAACATACCTCCGAGCCATCTTTGTGTAACATAAAATGCACCACATCTTTTTGCTTCTTCTTCAATGGTTTGTTGAGCTTGTTTTTTTGTTCCCACAAAAAGAAATGTTTTACCTTCTTTTGCTTGTTCTTTTACGAACTCATAAGCTTCTTCAAGTTTTACAAGAGTTTTTTGAAGATCAATAATGTGGATACCATTTCTCTCAGAAAATATGTATTCTTTCATTTTTGGACACCATCTTTTAGTTTGGTGTCCAAAGTGAACACCTGCCTCTAAGAGCTGTTTCATTAATACATGTGCCATTATAACACCCCCATTTTTGGTTTTTTTCCTCCCCTTCCTTCATCTTCTCTTGGAACTTCTCCAAAAGGAGAAGCACCCCCAAGAGAATCTGGAAGGGTGAGTTCTCAAATCATTCAAAAAGGAGTATATCACGAAGTAATTTGGTTTACAAGACTATTTAAAGAAATTTTTATTTATGGTATACTTTGTTTAAAGTTTCTTTAAAGAGATAGGAGTTGTAATAAGATTGAACTACAATTTCCCAATATACATGGTAAGAATATTAAAAAAAGATGAGAATATTAATAAATATGATATTCCTGTGGTTGCTATTGGTAATGCCCGAGAAATTTTAATACTTTGTCAAAAGGTATTGGCACCAAGACTTACTTTATCAGAATTCTTTCAAATATATAAAAAACAGGCAGAAGATAGAGGGATAAATACTAAAAATTTGGAAATAAACTCTTTCTTAAAGATATTAGCCTTGTTAGATATTATAGAAATATACGAAATACCAAAAGAAATATTTAGTAATGATGGCTAAAATAAGTTAAAATTTTAATTATTTTATTGCTTTTTATAGCGATTTAATGTATACTTAAATAAAGTTTATTAAAAGAAAAAGGTTATGGAGGAAAAAGTGGGAATTCCCACTTTTTCTTTTTAATAAGGTAAAAGGAAATGAAAGATCAAATACATATGGAATTTATTAAAAAACTAAGAAGTATAGTAGAGCCTGTCTGCGAGAGATATTATTTTGAACTAGTAGATTTAGAATATCAAAGAGAATCTCGTGGATGGGTACTAAGGGTATTTGTTGATAAAGTAGGAGGAGTCACAGTAGAGGATTGTGCTTATATAAGTGAAAAAATAAGCAAAGAACTTGATATTCACGATCCAATACCACATTCATATGTGCTTGAAGTTTCGTCTCCTGGTTTAGATAGGCCTTTAAAGAAAAAGCGAGATTTTGATAGACACATTGGTGAAAAAGTAAATATTTTGCTTTTAGAGAACATTGAAGGAAAAAGAAAGATTGAAGGAAAAATTATAGATACTGATGAAGAAAATGTAATAATAGATATTGATGGTAGGTTAATTCATATCCCTTTCTCGAAAATAAAAAAGGCAATGTTAATTGTAGAATTTTGAGGAGGATGATAATTTATGAAATTAGGTGAAGATTTTTGGGTTGTTTTAGAGCAGATAATTAAGGAAAAAAAATTAGATAAGGCTATAGTTATAGAGGCTTTAAGAAAAGCTTTGCTTTCAGCTTTTAAAAAAGCTTATGGTACAAGCAAAGGTGCTCGTGTAGAAATAGATGTAAATAGGCAAGAAATAAGAATTTATGTTGTAAAGAGGGTGGTTGAAAAGGTATTAGATCCAATTTCAGAAATTACACTTGATGAGGCAAAAGCTTTAAAACCTGATGCAAAATTGGGAGATGAAATAGAAATAGAAGTGGAGCCTCAAGAATTTGGGCGTATTGCTGTTCAGGTTGCAAAACAGGTTATTATGCAAAGTTTGAAAGAAGCTGAAAGGAAAATTTTATATGATAAATATAAAGCTAAAGAGGGAGAATTAGTTAATGGTACAGTGGTAAGAATAGAAAGAGGAAATGTTTATGTAAGATTTCCTGATATTGAGGCAGTACTACCTGTAAAAGAACAGATTCCAGGAGAGGAATATTGGATAGGAAGAAGATTAAGAGCTTATCTTTTAGAAGTAAGAAAGACTACAAAAGATCCCTTAGTAATATTGTCAAGAAGCCATCCTGGGTTTTTAAAAAGGCTTTTTGAATTGGAAGTTCCTGAGATTAAAGAAGGAACTGTAGAAATAGTAAGTATAGCGAGAGAGCCAGGTTTAAGATCAAAGGTTGCTGTTTATTCTCATTATCCAGAAATAGACCCGATTGGTGCTTGTGTCGGGTTTAAGGGAGTAAGAATACAAAATATTATAAATGAGCTTAATGGAGAGAAAATTGATATAGTATTATGGAGTAAAGACCCAGCAGAATTTGTAGCAAGAAGTTTGAGCCCTGCTAAACCCATATCAGTAGAAATAAAGGAAGATGAACATAAAGCTATTGTTATAGTGCCTCCTGATCAATTTTCTTTAGCTATTGGCAAAGAAGGACAAAATGTAAGATTAGCTGTCAAACTTACATCATGGAGAATTGATGTTAGAACTCCTGAGGAATATTCTAAAGAAAAAGAGAAGAAAGAAGTAGAGAAGGTGGTAGAAAAAAGTGAATAAGCATATACCTTTTAGAACATGTATAGGTTGCGGAGAAAAAAAGCCCAAAAGAGAACTTTTAAGAATTGTTAGAGATGAATATAATAACATACGTTTTGACCCTACTGGTAAGGCTTCAGGTAGAGGTGCATATATATGTCCAAAGATGGAGTGTTTGGAATTGGCTATCAAGAAGAGAGCATTTTCACATGCTTTAAGATATGAGGTTTCTTTTGAAATATTACAAAAACTTAAAGAAGAATTGCAAAGTGAAATTTCTCGTCGGGGGGAAATAAAGCAATGAAAAAGAGAATATATGAATTAAGTAAAGAATTGGGTATAGAAAGTAAAGACTTATTAAAGATTCTTAGTGATTTAGGGGTTAATGCAAAGTCAGCATTAAATGTGATAGATGAAGAAGTGGAAGAGATTATAAAGGAACTTGTTACAGGAAAGAGTAAAGAAGAAAATCCCCCCACTACTTCTGAGCATGTTCAAGTAAAGGAAGAAATAAAAAAAGAACAGGAATTAATAGAGTCAAAGCCTCAGAAAACAGAGGATAATGAGCAAAAAGCTGTCAAAGAAAAGGAAAAGGTCTTAATAATACAAGGGAGTATGAGGGTAAAAGATGTGGCTGATGCTCTCTCTGTAGCTCCTACAGAGCTAATAATGGAACTTTTAAATATGAAAATATTAGCCAATGTAAATCAACTTTTAGATCCTGATGTTATAAAGAAGCTTGCAAGTAAATATGGATATAAAGTAGAAGAGATAAAACCTCAAACAATAGTTAAGAAAAAACAATTAACACCTGAGGAAGAGGCAAGATTAAAACCGAGACCACCTGTTGTAGTAGTAATGGGACATGTGGACCATGGTAAAACTACCCTCTTAGATGCTATTAGACAAACAAAGGTAGCAGAGAAAGAATATGGTGGGATAACTCAACATATTG
>JAPYWU010000045.1 GCA_028276205.1 Dictyoglomaceae bacterium
TATTCATAAATTCCATAAATCATCACCTTCTCTCAGGAATACAGCTCTTCCCCTCAGGACATGGACCTCTAAAACAAGATGGTCCTGCATCTTCAAATATATTAGGTGCAACCTTTTTAACCAAATTCAACATTTCCCAAGCCATCTCTCGTATTTCCCACTGGGCAGAATTACATGTTCTTAATGTAAAAAAATGAAGAAGTTCTCTGGCATTCATAGTAACAATTATTTTAGACTCAACAGCTTGGGGTAATAGATATCTTGCATCCTCCTTGGGAACTCCCATCTTTACAAGTTCTTCATAAGCATTAAAGGCTTTATCCAAAGTTTCTTTATATACTTTTTCTCTTTCCTTATCTACTAATACAGATTTGGGAATTACATATTCTTGCCTTATTTTTACATATCTCTGACTTTGTTGAGAATAAGATGCAATCCTATGTCTCACTAATTGATGAGTAGTAACTCTCGATATACCTTCTATATAAAAGGTAAAATTTGCATGTTCAAATATGGAAAAATGTTGTAGGGTTTTTGCCTTTTTTAAAAGACGAGAAATCTCCTCAGGAGTTAGTTTTTCTTCTAACTCTTCAATATTTCCTTGATAATGACATAATCTCATAGCCAGAGCACATACTTTTTCAGGCTCTGGCGTATAAGCTATTAGCTTTACCCTCAATTTTACTTAATTTCCCAATTATATTTTTTAGCAAATCTTTCTACTCTTCCCTCTGTATCCACAAATTTTCTTTGTCCTGTAAAGAATGGATGGCATTTAGAGCATATTTCTACTGTCATATATTCCTTTGTTGACAAGGTCTCATAAACAGCTCCACATGCGCATACTATCTTTGCTTTTTTCAATTCTGGATGAATACCTTTCTTCATGTTTCCTCTCCTTTCTTCACTAAAAATTTAGAATTTACATTCTGAAAAATTATACCATAAAAATAAAAATTATAAGGAGGCAGAAAGAAAATCTTCCTGCCTCCTTTTTACTTAACTTTACTTCAATTTAAATTAACGAGGCTCAACTATAAAACGGATGGCTGTTCTTTCTTCTCCATCAATTTGTACATCAGTAAATGCAGGGATACAAATCAAGTCAATGCCACTTGGAGCAACATAACCCCTAGTAATAGCAATTGCTTTAACTGCTTGGTTGACAGCTCCAGCACCAATTACTTGAATCTCAGCACGTCCCTTTTCACGAATTACACCTGCTAATGCACCAGCTACTGCATTAGGATTAGATTTAGCGGAAACTTTTAATACTTCTACCATAAACCTACCTCCTTTATATGTTCTTCCCATGGCAGACTTTTAAATTTTAAATTTCTCCCCTCCTTTGTAACCTGATAATGTTTTTTGTCTTTCCACTTACTTCTTCTACCTCTATAATCACCCCTTCCACTTTAAAAAGTCCTTTTTCTGGTACATCAAATTTTTGAGGTATTTGGAGAAGAAATTTCTTAAGAACAGCCTCCTTATCTACACCTAATATAGAATCATAAGCCCCACACATACCTAAGTCGGATATATAGCCAGTTCCCCCTGGAAGAATTTTCTCATCAGCTGTCTGAACATGTGTATGTGTACCTACCACTGCTGTTACTCTTCCATCTAAAAAGTATCCCATAGCTATCTTCTCAGACGTTGCTTCAGCATGTATATCCACTACTATTATTTTAGTATCTTTTTCCATTTCTTCAACTATATTATGCACTACTGTAAACGGATTTTCAATAGGTTCCATAAAAATACGCCCCTGTATATTAATTATACCTATCTTTTTACTATAATATGAGACTGTAATATAGCCTCTACCAGGAACCCCTGAAGGATAATTAGCAGGTCTCAATACTCTCTCATAATTCTCTAAAACCGATATCCCTTCTTTTTTATCCCAAATATGATTACCACTTGTAAAAGCATCAATACCATAATCCATTAACTCTTTCAAAACACTTTCAGTAATACCAAATCCAGCGGCAGCATTCTCAATATTTGCAATTGTAAAATCAATCCCATATTCTTTTTTTATTTGAGGGAGAAGAAGCCCCACACCTCTTCTCCCTATCTTCCCTACTATATCACCAAGTATTAGGATATTCATAATTTACTTTGCGTACTCCACAGCCCTTGTTTCTCTTATAACCGTAACTTTTATTTGACCAGGATATTCCATTTCTTTCTCTATTTTTTTAGCAATCTGATAAGCTAATCTAGTAGCTGTTAAATCATCCACTTCTTCAGGACTTACTAATACTCTAACTTCTCTTCCTGCCTGAATAGCATAAGCCTTTTCTACTCCAGGAAATGACATAGCTATCTCCTCAAGCTTCTCCAGTCTCTTTATATAAATTTCTATGCTTTCTCTTCTTGCTCCTGGCCTTACTGCAGAGATACTGTCTGCTACTTGAATTATAACATCTAAAGTCTTAACAAGAGGAATCTCTTCATGATGAGCTGCTACAGCATGGACCACATCAGGATGTTCTCCATATTTCTTTAAAAGATCTGCTCCTAAGGTTGCATGTGATCCCTCAACTTCATAATCTATAGCTTTTCCTATATCATGTAAAAGACCAGCTCTTTTTGCTAAATTTACATCTGCATGTAATTCTGCAGCAATAATTGCTGCAATTTTTGCAACTTCAATTGAGTGCTGAAGAACATTTTGTCCGTAACTGGATCGATAATAAAGTCTTCCTAAAACCCTTATTAAATCAGGATGTAAATTTTGAAGACCAACTTCAATTACAGCCCTTTCTCCTTCCTCTCTTATTTTATTCTCTACTTCTTTTCTTGCTTTATTTACCATTTCTTCAATTCTTGCAGGATGAATTCTCCCATCTTTCACTAATCTTTCTAAGGCAATTCGAGCAATTTCTCTTCTTACAGGATCAAAAGAAGAAAGAACCACTGCCTCTGGCGTATCGTCAATTATAAGATCTACACCTGTCAAAGTCTCAAAAGTTCTTATATTTCTACCTTCTCTACCTATTATTCTTCCCTTCATTTCTTCACTAGGCAAACTGACCACAGATACTGTAGATTCCACAGTATGGTCTACTGCACATCTCTGAATTGCCTCTGTTAAAATCTCCCGAGCCTTTTCATCTGCTATCTCCCTATATTTGGCTTCCGCCTCTTTTATTCTCATAGCTATATCTCTTTGTAACTCTTCTTCCACCTTCTTGAGAATAATATCACGAGCTTCTTCTCTACTCATCTGAGCAACCCTTTGAAGCTCCATTAATGCTTCTTCTTCCAATTTCTTCAGATTTTCAAGTCTTTTATCTATTTCTTTTTCTTTATTAGAGAGAATTTCCTCTTTTCTTTCTAAATTTTCCTCTCTTTGAAGAATCCTCTTCTCCAAATTGAAAAGCTCTTGTCTTCTTTCCTTTATTTCCCTTTCAGTCTCAGATCTTAATCTAAAAATTTCCTCTTTAGCCTCTAATAAAGCAGTTCTTTTCCTTTCCTCTGCTTCCTCTTCAGCCTTTTTAACTATCTCCTCAGCTCTCTTTTCTGCAACTTGTATTGTTCTTTGCTCTATATTTTTCCTTGTAAGATATCCGAGACCAACTCCTATAATAAGTGTGATTAAAGCTATTAATATGCTAATTTGAATTCACCTCCTTCCATTTTTCAAGCTCTTTTTCTAATTCCAAAACTGCTTTTTCCCATGTTGTCTCCTTTACTATCTTACCATATCTAAAAATTATAACTCTATTATTTGAGCCTGCAATTCCTATATCTGCCCACTTTGCTTCACCAGGACCATTTACCTCACATCCCATTACAGCTATTGTTACATTTAATGGAAAATCTTTAAATTTTTTTTCTATTTCTTTAGCTACTTTTTCCACTGGAAAATGTGATCTTGCACACATAGGACAAGAAATAACTTTTATACCTCTTCGCCTTAATTCTAAGCTTTCCAATATATAGTATGCCACTTCCACCTCTTTATCTGGTGAGGCAGAAAGAGAAACTCTAATAGTATCACCAATACCCTCATAAAGTAAGATACCAATTCCTATTGCAGACCTAACACTACCTGGAACAAGTATGCCAGCTTCTGTTATTCCTATATGAAGAGGATATTTTACCTGTGAAGAAAGTAACCTATAAGCTTGTATAGTTAAAGGAACAGATGAAGCTTTAACAGACACAACAATATCAGTGAAGTCATTCTCCTCTAACAACTTAATCTCATTTAAAGCACTTTCTACCAAAGCCTCAGGAGTAACCCCACCATATTTTTCAAGAATCTCCCTACTCAAAGAACCAGCATTACTACCCACTCTTATTGGTACCCCTCTTGCCTTTGCTTCCCTCGCTATTAAAGATATATGTTTAGGATTTTTAATATTACCTGGGTTTAATCTCAATTTGTCTACACCTTGTTCTAAAGCTATTAAAGCAAGTCTATAATCAAAGTGGATATCTGCAATAATAGGAATAGGACTTTTCTTCTTTATCTTTCCCAAGGCTAAAGCCGAGTCTTTATCAGGTATTCCTAACCTGACTAACTCACAACCCTTCTTAGCCAACATTCTAATTTGTCTCAGAGTAGACTTAACATCTACTGTAGGAGTCTTAGTCATAGACTGTACTCTTACAGGATTCTCTCCGCCAATCTCTACATTTCCTACTTTTACTACCTTTGTTCCTCTTCCCATCATTTTCTAAGCCTTAACACATCAAAAAGGGTAACAATAATCATAAGAAATAAGAGGATTAATAGACCTATCCAATGTACCATTTCTTCCTTTTTGGTTTCAATAGGCTTTCCCCTTATTTTCTCAAGAATAATAAATAATATCCTACCCCCATCTAAAGCGGGAAATGGAAGTAAATTAAATATACCCAGTTGTACACTTAACAGAGCGGTAAAATTAAGATAATACACAAGCCCCAAAGAAGCTACTTCTCCCGTCATCTTGGCAATACCAATCGGACCTGAAACTGATATCCCTTGAGCTCCTGTAAAAAGTGCTTTTAATACAAAGAAAATAAGCAAAAAAGCATTGATTAGCATAACAAACCCATTCTTCAAAGCTAATGATATAGAATATCTCTTAGGAACAGATTTAAAGACAATTCCTATAATGCCTCCCTTTCTCTCCTCATCCCATTGAGGTATAACCTTTAAAGTAATTAGCTTACCATCTCTTTCCACTTCCACTGTTATTTCTTTTCTATCATTAGGGCTTTTTATAGATTTTGTAATAAGATTTACTGCATCCTCTATTTTTTCTATTTTTACACCTTCTATAAAGACAATTCTATCACCTGGAAGAAAACCTGCTATTTGAGCTGGTTTACCTTCTACTACTCTATCAATTGTAGGTATAGGTTGTGGAATTCCTATTAAAAAAATACTTACGAATAAAAAAAAGGCAACTAAAAAATTGAAAAGGGCTCCTGCAAAAAGTATTAAAAAGCGTTGCCATGGTGCCTTTTTATAAAATTTTCTCTCTTCTGGAACTTCCTCTTCAACTGGTAACTCTAAATCATCAATACCAGCCATTTTCACAAAACCGCCTATAGGAATTAACCTTAATACAAAATTAGTCTCTTTACCTTTATATTCAAAAAGCTTAGGGCCAAAACCAATGGCATATTCAAAAACCTTAACTCTAAAAAGTTTAGCAAATATAAAATGTCCAAGCTCATGTGGTACAGTAAGTATGGCAAAAAGGACCAAAAACAAAATAATACTCATCTGTATTTTTCACTCCTTTTTATTTCTTCTCCTAAAAATCTAAAATTCTATTCAATAATACAGGTTACTCATAAATTTTTCAACCTCATCTAAGTTAGGGGGGTTAGCGCCACGCCTTGTACAAGTTAAAGCAGCCACGCTGTTAGCAAAAATAAGAATATTTCTTAATTCTTCTAAAGAAAGATTAGATACTTCATTTTTAGTTAATTTGCCAAGTTTATACAAATAATATAAAAAGCCTCCCATAAAAGAGTCTCCAGCACCTACAGTATCTACAATCTTTACCTCCATACCTGGCACTTTAACATAATTAGATCTTTTATAAGCAATAGATCCATCTCTTCCTAAAGTAACCACAAAAATTTTAACCCCTAAATTAATAAATTTTTCAGCAATTTTATCTAAATCCTCCTCTCCATATAACCATTTCAAATCTGCCAAACTTACTTTTAATATATCTACCTTACATATCCAATCTTCAAACCTTGATAAATATTTCTCCTTATTCAAAATTAGATTTGGTCTTACATTTGGATCAAGGGAAATTATAAAATTCTTATAATTTTCAAAAATCATTTTTTCAAAGACATAACAACCAGGCTCTCTAATCATTGATATAGAACCAAAATGAAGTATCTTTATTTTTTGTGGATCAATAAAAGGAATTTCTTCTTCTTTAAGCATAGTATCCGCAGTATTATCCCCATAGAATATGAAATAAGGTTCACCATCCTTTAATATTACAAAGGCCAAAGTAGTAAGATATTTATCTCTTAACACAAAAGATGTATCCACATTATTTTTTATAAGATTAGAATAAAGAATCTCTCCAAAAGGATCATAAGAAATTTTACCAAAAAAAGATACAGGAGCTCCAAGCTTTCCAAGGGTAACAGCAACATTATATGGGGATCCTCCAGGATTAGGTACATATGCGTATTCGTCGCCTAATGATATAGGTGTAAAATCTATTAAAGATTCTCCAGATACCAATATCATATCTTTGTTAACCTCCAGCATAAAAAATATTGTATTTAATTATAACCTATGTTAAAATAAATTAACACGAGTTAATATAAAGAGGTAAAAAGAAATGTATGTAGATGATAAAATTTTTGGAGATTTAGAGAAAAAGGAATTTTTATCCGACAGAAAAATAGAAGAACTTAAAAATTCTCCTTACATAAAAATAATTCCAGAAGATCCAACTCCCAAGGATGAAATTAAGATTATACTTACATGTACCCCATCTCAAAATTACAGGACTATTTATTATAAGATAGACTCCCAGACATCAGAGATTCAAGAAGTTCCAGCGGAAATTAAAGACGTGATTTGGGACAATGCTTTTTTCAGTTTTTTACAGATATTAGAAGCTCAAATTCCTCCCTTATATAGAGAGGGTATAATTGAAATAAGATTAAACCCAGAAGATAATCATGAAAAAAATTATTATTCCTTTTCCATTGATGAATTTGAGCCACCCAAATGGACTCAAGAAAGTATAATATATCATATCTTTGTTGACCGTTTTGCAAAAGATAATTATGAAGTAATTTTATCCGATAACCTAAAAGAGAAGCTTGGAGGTAATATCAAAGGAATTATAAATCATCTTGATTACATAGAATCCTTAGGTATAAATACAATTTGGCTTTCTCCTATATTTAAATCTACTTCTTATCATGGATATGATATAGAGGATTATTTTGATATTGATCCTGTATGGGGTAATAAAGAAGATCTCAAAAGGTTAGTTAATAATGCCTTTGAAAGAGGAATTAGAATAATCTTAGACTTTGTACCAAATCACCTTTCCTATTTAAACCCTATATTTCAAGACGCATTGAACAATAAAAATAGTAAATACAGAAATTGGTTCATTTTTAAGGACGATAATTCTTATGAATCATTCTTCGGAGTAAAATCCATGCCAAAGATAAATCTTAAAAATAGAGAGGCAAGAAAATATATTATAGAAGCAGCTAAATATTGGATTAAGAATTTCGGAATATCTGGATATCGATTGGATTATGCTGTTGGACCAGATATAAATTTTTGGACCGAATACTATTATTCCATAAAAAAAGATTTTCCTGAAACTTTTCATTTTGGGGAGATCGTAGATACTCCTGAATATGTAAAGAAGTTTATAGGAAAGATGGATGGGGTACTTGATTTTTATCTTTTTAAATTATTAAGAGAGTTTTTTATAGGTAAAAATTGGGAATCAGAAGAATTTTTGAAAATTATAGACTTAAGATACAGATTTTACAAGAACCATATAAAGTTACTTTCGTTTTTAGAAAATCACGATTCTAATAGATTCCTTTTTGTAGCTAATGATAAAAGATTATTAAAAATAGCTTCCATACTTCAATTTTCACTTAATGAAATACCCATAATATACAACGGTCAAGAGATGGGAGCTAACCAGTACAGAAATATATTAGAAGGAAATAGGGCTATTCATGAATATGTACGACTACCTATACCATGGAATGAAACCAAACAAGATTTAGAACTCATCGAGTTTTATAAAAAACTATCAAGAATTAGGAAAAATCATTCCGCCCTATATAAAGGAGATTTTATTTTAGGCCCTATAAAGGATATTATAAGCTTTTACAAGATTTATGAAGATCAAAAAATTTTGATAATAATAAATAACACTGAAGAAGAAAAACATATATATCTAAAAGGTGTTTTCAAAAGTTTACTTAATAACGAGATTTATAAGAATGATTTGATAGTTCATCCTCTTGAAGGTTATATACTTCTTGAGCTAAATCACTAATTCTCTCTAATTTTACATTGTTAAAAAACCCTTCCTGGTAGAGCTCTTTTAACACTTTTATAGTCTTTGGTCTTAAATGAAATATGAATATCCCCCAACCTCTCTTCTCAGCAATCTTAATAGCTTGAGCAAATCTTTGTTTTATTCTATCCTCCTGATTCTCATGATCTATAAATAACATATTTTCTAAAACAGGAACTCCCACTTTATTTCCAACTTTTTTCCCTACTGAATTTATAATAGTTTTACTATCCAAAAAGCTTAGTCCATATTTTTTGAAAACCCTTAAAACTTTCTCCATACTCTCATCATCCCCTGTGACTTTTGATCCCATATGATTATTAACCCAATATATCTTAGTATCTCCAAATCTCTTTAAGTGAAGGCTTACAATTTTGTCTATTTCCTCCTCACTCATACCACTCATTATTGCTTCTGAAGTTAGATATTTTGCATCTTTTGGATAAGTAATTGATTCCATAGGAAGATGCATCATTATTTCCCAACCTTTTTCTACAAACTTATATGCTAAATCCTTTGTATGTGATGTAGGAATTATAGAAACATTTAATGTATAAGGAAAAGATAATAAATCTTCAACCCAATAATTATCTTCCACTAAATCATCTACTACAAAGGCTATTCTTGGTTGTGATGATTTATGAGATACATAGATTGGAAAATATAAAAATATATTATCAAGATTGATCGAATCGCCATTAGGAAGTTCTATATTTGAACTTATAATATACTTTTCATATTTAGAAGAAAACGTTCTCTTAATATCATAATTTTTAATTATTTCTTTTTTAATCTGAGTATTATAGACAGATGAATTAAAGTAAACAGAATATATCTTCCAATTTATAATATAATCTTCAACTTCTTTTCTTTTTTCCTCTATTATATATCTTCCAATAAATGGCTTATATAGAGATAAAATTTTATCTATTTCATCCGACTCAACATTTATTTCAA
>JAPYWU010000047.1 GCA_028276205.1 Dictyoglomaceae bacterium
AATTGAGAATATACAATGGCGTGTTAACTGATTCTGAAGTATTGTCTCTTGCTACAAAACAATAAATATACATTTTTTATATGAGGTAGGAGGGGTTTTTAATCTTCTCCTACCTCATTTTTTATATTGAAAAATTTTTAAAAATATAGTATAAATTTTACTAAAAAAAGAGGGAGATTAAAGTGAGACACGTTACAATAAGAGATGTGGCAAAATTAGCTGGTGTTGGAATTGCTACTGCTTCTAGAGCCCTTAATAATAGAGGAGAGGTTAGTCCTGCCACAAGAAAAAGGGTTCTGGAGGCTGCACAAAAATTGGGATATGTACCTAATTCTCTTGCCAGGAGTCTTTTGTCTGGAAAAACAAAAAAAATTGGAGTAATTATTACTACCATATTAAATCCATTTTATGCTAATTTGGTGAGTGGTATAGAAAGTATTCTGGTATCAAGAGGGTATAATTTAATCTTATATAATTCCAATGAGGATCCTAAAAAAGAGAAAGAAGCTATTCTTACACTAAGGGAACAAAGAGTAGATGGCCTTATATTAGCCCCTATTGAATATGAATCCCAAAACGTAAAATACCTTTATGAAAATCAAATACCCTTCGTATTAGTGGCAAGAAAAACAGTTGATGAAAATACCAATTATGTGGTTTGTGATGATTACTTAGTGGGAAAAATTGCTACAGAACATTTAATAGAAAGAGGGCATAGAAAGATTTTTTTTCTAAACTCATGGAGAAACTCAAGTGCAAAATTAAGGTTAGAAGGATACAAAACTGCTTTAAGAGAGGCAGGTTTATTGATTAATCCAAAACTTATCTATTCCTTACATCCAAATTCAGATTTAAAAGCTGTTGTAGAAAATATTTTTTCTAATAAAACAAGACCAACTGCTATTTTCTGCTTTTGTGATTCTATAGCAGTGGAAGTTATGAAAATTTTAAAAAATATGAAGCTTAGAATACCTGATGATGTAGCTATAGTAGGATGTGATAATTTGGATTATACAGAACTATTAAATCCGTCTCTTACAACAATTGATATATCAAAATATGATATGGGAGTAAAAGCAGCGGAAGCTCTTTTAGAGATCTTAAATACTGAAAATACCGAGAAACCCTTATTTCAAAAAATTTTTACTCCTAAATTGATGGTAAGAGAATCTACTTAAGATATAAGGAGGTTGTAAGGTTATGAAGAAAGCTAAAGTTATACTGGATAAGGATTTTACGATTTCAGAAGTGGACAAAAGGATTTATGGGTCTTTTATTGAACATTTAGGAAGAGCTATATATACAGGGATTTATGAGCCTGGACATCCTCAGGCTGATGAACAAGGATTTAGAAAGGATGTTATTGATTTAGTAAAGGCTCTTAAAACGCCAATTATAAGATATCCTGGGGGTAATTTTGTCTCAGGATACAATTGGGAAGATGGCGTAGGACCTAAAGAGCAAAGGCCTAAAAAGCTTGAACTTGCTTGGAGAAGTATAGAACCAAATGAAGTTGGAATAAATGAATTTGTAGATTGGACAAAGAAGGTCGATTCTGAAGTAATGATGGCAGTAAATTTAGGGACTCGTGGTATTGATGAAGCACGAAATTTAGTAGAATATTGTAATTTTCCTGGAGGTACCTTTTATAGTGATTTAAGGAGGAGGCATGGTTATCCAGAACCGCATAAAATAAAAGTTTGGAATCTTGGCAATGAAATGGATGGGGAATGGCAGATAGGGCACAAATTACCTCATGAATATGGAAGATTAGCAAGAGAAGTAGCAAAAGTTATGAGACAGGTAGATCCAAACATAGAACTAGTAGTATGTGGAAGTTCTGGTCCTGGTATGCCTACTTTTCCAGAATGGGAAAGGATAGTCTTGGAACATACTTACGATGTGGTAGATTATGTGTCACTCCATTACTATGCCAATTTCCCAAGTGGTCCTGAGTTTGTTGAATTACCTAATAATCCAGATTTAGCAAGTTTTATGGCAAAGAATTTAGATATGGATAGATTTATTAAGACAGTAGTGTCCACAATAGATTATGTAAAGGCTGTTAAAAGAGCTAAGAAAGATGTTCATATATCTTTTGATGAGTGGAATGTATGGTATCATTCATTTGAAAAAGATAGAAAGGTTGAGCCATGGCAGATAGCCCCACCGCTTCTTGAGGAAGATTATAATTTTGCTGATGCTGTGCTTGTGGGATGCATGATCATAACGCTTTTAAGACATGCTGATAGGGTTAAAATTGCATGTTTAGCTCAATTGGTTAATGTGTTGGCTCCTATAATGACAGTTAAGGGTGGTATATCATATAGACAAACTATTTATTATCCTTTCTTGCACGCCTCAAATTATGGACATGGAATAGTTCTAAACCCCAAGATAGATTCTCCTAAATATGATTCAAGGCTTTATACAGATGTGCCCGTTATAGAGACTATTGCAACATATAATGAGGAAGAAGATACTATAAATATTTTTGCTGTTAATAGAGATGCCAAGGAAGATTTATTAGTAGAGTATAACTTGAAGGGATTTGAAAAATTTAATGTAATTGAAAATATAGTATATGAAAACGATGATCCTTTTGCAGGAAATACTCCTGAAAATCCTGATAAGGTTGTGCCTCATTTAGCATATAATGCCAAAGTTAACAACAATATTCTTGAGGTATTACTTCCAAAATTATCTTGGAATGTTATTAGATTGAAAAAGATAAATTGATAAAAAGGGGTAGTTAATATGCTGTTACCCAAGTTAAGAAAAGAAGTCTATGAGATGAATATGGAACTTCCTAAGAATGATCTTGTTGTTATGACAAGTGGAAATGTGAGCGGAAGAGATTTTGAGACAGGATATATAGTTATAAAACCAAGCGGGGTAAAATATGAAGATTTAACACCAGAAAAGATGGTAGTAGTAGATATTGAAGGAAATATTGTGGAAGGAGATTTGAAACCCTCGGTAGATACTCTTTCACATCTTGTGGTTTATAAAGGCCGTAAAGATATAGGTGGTATTGTTCATACCCATTCACCCTATGCTACAAGCTTTGCCTTATTAGGTAAACCTATTCCTGTTTATCTTACTTCTCATGCAGACTATTTTGGTGAAGAAATACCTGTCGCAAGATATGCTTCTCCATTACCGTTAGAAGATGTAGGAAATGCGTTATTAGAAGTAATAAATAAAGAAGATAGACCAGAATGGGTAAAGAAGCATTTACCTTTTGTACCAGCAGTGCTTTTAAAAAATCATGGTGTTTTTACTTTTGGAAGGACCCCATCAGAAGCTCTGAAATATGCTGTGATGGTGGAAGAAATTGCTAAGACTTGTTATTTGGCTTTGACAATGGGGAAACCTGATCTTCTCCCTAAGGAAGAGGTTGAAAAATGGTTTAAGAGGTTTCATGAGGTTTATGGGCAAAAATAAAATAAGGAGGTGATTTTCTTGAAAAATATTCCTGAAGTGAAACTTGGTATAGTAGCTGTAAGTAGAGATTGTTTTCCTATTGAGCTTTCTCGTAATAGAAAAAATAAGGTAATTGAGGAATGTAATAAAGAAGGAATACCTATAATAAATGTGGAAACAATTATTGAAAACGAAAATGATACTGTTAAAGCCTTAAATGAAATTAAAGAGAAAGGGATAAATGCTTTAGTAATTTATCTTGGAAATTTTGGTCCCGAAGGTCCTACTTCTTTGCTTGCTCAAAAATTTGATGGACCTGTTATGGTATGTGCAGCTGGAGAGGAAACGGGTAAAGATTTGTTCAATGGTAGAGGGGATGCTTACTGTGGTTTTCTAAGTTTATGTTATAACCTTGGTCTAAGAAATGTAAAAGCCTATATACCACATTATCCTGTAGGGTTACCCTCAGAAATTGCAGAAATGATAAAAGATTTTATACCAATAGCAAGAACTATTCTTGCTTTAAAGAAATTAAAGATTTTCTCCTTTGGTCCAAGGCCTCAAGATTTTGTTACCATGCATACACCTATAAAGCCCCTATATGATATAGGTGTTTCTATAATGGAGAATAGTGAATTAGATCTCTACGATGTGTATAGGAGTGCCGAAAACGATCCAAGAATTCCTGAAGTGATGGAAGATATGGCTAAGGAGCTTGGAACTGGAAATAAATATCCAGAATTGCTAAGAAAATTGGCTCAATATGAAATTGCTTTAATTGATTTTATGGAGAAAAACTTAGGTGCTTCCGAATTTGGTATATTTGCAAATAAGTGTTGGCCAGCCTTTGAGAAATATTTTGGTTTTGTTCCTTGTTATGTAAATTCAAGACTTGCAACAAGAGGAATCCCTGTCGCTTGCGAGGTTGATGTTTATGGTACACTTAGTGAATATATTATTTATACTACCAGTGAGATGCCAGCTACTCTTTTAGATGTAAATAATACTGTACCTTATGATCTTATGGAAGAGCAAAAAGACAAAATGAAAGACTATAAACCTACGGATCTATTTATGGGATTTCATTGTGGAAACACTCCTTCTTGTTGTCTTGTAGATTATTCTATGAGATATCAATTGATTATGCATAGATTAATGGAGCCAGATAAGGAACCTAATATTACCAGAGGTACCTTGGAGGGAAGATTAAGACCTGGTGAGATGCTCATATTTAGGTTACATGCAACTCCTGATGCAAGATTGATTTCATATATTGCTGAAGGAGAAATTCTTGATATGGATCCAAAATCTTTTGGTAGCATAGGTGTTTTTGCAATAAGAGAGATGGGAAGATTCTATAGATATGTAATGTTAGAAAAGAGATTTCCTCATCACACTGCAGTTGGTTTTAAGCATGTAGCAAAATATATATATGAGGTGCTGAAACTACTTGGTATAGAGGAAATTTATTACAACTTAGGGCCAAATGAAAGATATCCTCATGAAAATCCATTTTTAAAATAAAGTGGGATAAAGTTATAAGGGGAAGCATATATTGAAGCTTCCCCTTTTTAATAACTTTTATGAAAACCTTTTCGAATTAGATTAGTGTATTAAATATAAGAAGAAAATATAGATAAAAAAAGGATTTTAAAAATCATACTTGACATTTATATTTTTCATTGATAAAATTTTTATTGAAAATTTTATTAAAGTAGGGGAGGTGACCGCTGTGAAAAAGATTCTTCCACTAAGTATCCTTTTGATTCTTCTTTTGTTTATTCTTAATGTTGCTTCGTCTCAAACCAAAGTTCAAATTACTTTTATGACCCCATTAAGTGGTGCTGATGGTGCATATATGGACCAGATAATACAGAATTTCAACAAGGAAAATCCTGATGTAAATGTAGTTCATATGGTCGTAGGTAGTTCAGTTGAATATAAGCAAAAGTTATCAACAGGTTTGGCTACAAAGTCTGCACCACAGGTTCTTCTTATTAGAAAGTTTGATTTGCCAATGTATCTTAATCAAATGAAGGGATTCACATTAGGAGAATTAGCAAAATACGGAATAAACATCAAAGATGTCTATCCTAATTTACTGGATGGTTTAGTTAAAGATAACAAGTATTATGGAATACCTCTTGATGTATGGATTTTTTACATGGCATATAATAAGGCAAATTTCAGAAAAGCAGGTCTTGATCCTGAGAGACCTCCAAGAACAAGGGAAGAGTTTATTAAGGCAATGGAAGCTTTAAAGAAAGTAACACCAAAGGGATTAACACCTTACTATGAAAATCCTACATGGGCTTGGATATTTGTTCATTTTCTATGGCAATTTGGTGGAGATCTTTTAACTCCTGATTTTAAGAAGCCAGCATTTAAAGACGCAGCTGTTCAAACCCTTAAATTCCTTATGGATCTTCAAGAAAGGGGTATTTTCCCAAAGGCTGCTGTAGATCCAGGTCCACCATTCCAATCAGGTCAAACTTCCGTTTTAATTACTGGAATATGGACTATAAATCCATGGTTACAAGCTCTTGGTAAGGATTTTGGATATGCTCCATGTCCACAAGTAGGTACTACAAAAGCAGTATTTGGTGGTTCCCATATTATAGCTCTACCTGAAGTTATGGTTCAAGATCCTAAGATATATCAAGCTTCAATGAAATGGGTAAAGTATTTATGGGATCATGCTCTTGATTGGTATGCAGCAGGGCAAACTCCTTCAAGAAGATCTATAGCTACTTCTGATGAATTAAAGAAGAAACTACCCCATATATATGTGGTTGCACAACAATTGCCATATGTAAAAACATTCCAATTCTTCCCTTATATTTCTGAAGTATTAGATGAAATAGCAGTCTATTTAGAGGACGTACTTATAACAAGAAAATTAACTCCTGAACAAGCAATGGAAAGAGCTGAAAAGGCTGTACAAAGAATTCTTGATGATTATTGGTCAACAGCAAAGTAGTTTATAAGGGAGAGATAAGAAATGACTAATATGAAACAGAAAATTTTCTCTAATAAATTATGGTGGGAGCTTGGGAACTGGGGGTTCCTGCTCCCCCATTTCTTCTTTTTTATTTTATTTATTATTATTCCACTTATCTCAAATATACAGATTAGTTTTTATAATTGGAACCTTTTAGGACAAAAAACTTTTGTGGGTTTTCAGAATTTTGTGCGTATTTGGACAGATGATAGATTTTGGCTTGCAGTAAAAAATACAGTAATTTTTGCTATTGTCAGTATACCGTTAGTAATCATAGTTGCTATGATTATTGCTTTAATTCTTAACCAAAAGGTTTATGGTAAATTATGGTTATTAATAGCTTTTGTTTCTCCCACATTCTTTGGTTCTGTTGGTATCCTTACAACTTGGAAGTGGATATATGCATCTTATCCAACAGGTCTTCTAAATTATTACCTTACAAAATTTGGTATTCTTAGGGAAGCTATTTCTTGGTTTGAGACTCCTGCAAGAGCATGGCTTTGTATAATTATAACCACTGTATGGTGGATAGTTGGATTTAGTGTTTTACTATATCTTGGTGCTTTACAAAGGATACCTCCTGAACAATATGAGGCTGCAAAAATTGACGGGGCTGGCCCTTGGAAAATTTTTTGGAATGTTACTCTTCCTTGGATGAGAAATGTACTATTTTTTGATGTTGTAAGACAAGTACTTTTAGCCTTTGGGTTATTTGATCAGGTGTATTTCTTTACCGGAGGAGGACCTGCAGGAAGTACCAGAACAATGGTTTACTATCTCTATTTAATTGGTTTTACTCGTCAAGAATTAGGACAGGCTGCTGCTATTTCATGGTATATATTTGCAATTGTGTTAATTTTTGCTTTGATTCAACTCTTTATGCTTACCAAGACAATTAGGAGCGCAGAGGAGTGAAATTATGCAAGAAAAAAATTGGCTGAAACTCTTTAAGAGTAATAAAAAGCTACAAAGAATAGTATTGTCTATTATACTTTGGATTATTGCTGCTATTTGGTATATCCCTATTTTTTGGATGTTATCCACATCATTAAAATCCTCACAAGTTGCTATAACTGAGAATCCTCCAAGATGGATCCCTCAAGAACCTACCTTAGAAAACTATAAAATTGTATTTTCACCTGCCAGTGGTATAAGTGTAATGAGGGGAATAATAAACAGTTTCTTTGTGGCAATTATTTCAACTTTTTTGGGGCTTGTTATAGCTACTCCAGCTGCTTATGCTTTATCAAGATTAAGATTTAGAGGAAGAAATGCAATTTTTTGGAGCTATGTAGCTATTCTTGCTTTTCCTGGAGTATTATTTTTGGTGCCTCAATATTTTATTATTCATAGTTTAGGGCTTATGGATAACTATTTAGCATTGATATTACCCGGTCTTGGAAGTACATTTGGAGTATTTTTATTAAGACAATATATGTTAGGTATTCCAAGAGAATTAGAGGATGCAGCGTGGATTGATGGTTGTTCCAGATTAAGATTTTTAATTACTGTTGTTTTGCCTTATGTTAAGCCAGCTTTAACCACTTTAGCATTAATGTCCTTTTTGGGATCTTGGAATAGTTTCTTATGGCCTTTACTTGTATTGAATTCTCCTGAAAAGTTAACTCTTCCTATAGCATTAGTAAGGTTTAGTGCAGGATGGGGAGATCCTTTTAGAGGCATTGGACCATTAATGGCAGGGGCATTTGTATCGGTAGCTCCAACTTTAATTATATTTATTGTTTTCCATAAATATCTAATGCAAGGAATTTCTTTAAGCGCAGGTGAAAAATAATATGATAAAAAAGATAATATTGATAACTATTTTGTTGTTAATTGTATCTTTTAAAAATGTTTATACTCAGAGTATTTTATATCCTCCTGAGCCACCAAAAATAGAGTTATTTGATTCTTCTATTGTAAACGATGAAAAAAAGTGGTCAATTAATAATGTCCATGATCCTTCCATAATTAAGGCTCATAATGGTTGGTACTATATTTATTCTACTGACGTAAAAGCTTATGGAATTCCAAGACCTGGAATTCAGATAAGAAAATCAAAGGATCTTATAAATTGGCAGTTTGTTGGATATGTTTTTGACAATGATAAATATGTTTTTAAAGGTATTCCTCAAGAGGCATTTGAATGGAGTAAAGCTTCTACATTATGGGCTCCTGATGTGAAATTCTTCAATAATAAATACTATCTTTATTATTCTGCATCTACTTTTGGAAAGAATCAATCATATATTGGATTAGCCACATCTAACAATCCAGAAGGACCATGGAAGGATGAGGGGTTAGTAATAAAGACAAAGCAGGGAGATCCTGTTAATGCTATAGATCCCTGCTTAATTTTTGATGAGAATGGTGATACATGGCTTTCTTATGGATCTTTTTGGACAGGTATATATTTGATTAAAATTGATAAAAGGACTGGAAAACCAACAGAGAAGGGTTTTGGTATAAATATAGCAAGGAGAAAAGGAACGGTTTCTGGAGCAATTGAGGGCTCTTATATAATATATAATCCTAAATTCAAGAAATATTATCTCTTTGTTTCTTATGATTCATTATTCTCAGATTATAATGTGAGGGTTGCAAGATCTGATAAAATTACAGGACCTTATGTGGATTATAACGGTAATTTAATGACCGATTTAACACTTCCTCCTGACGAAGTAGGAACTAAAATACTTGGAGGTTATAAGTTTAAAAATGATGATGGCTGGATAGCTCCGGGTCATAATTCTGTACTTGTAGATGGTGATGACTGGTATATAGTACATCATGCCAGACCAGCCCTCAATAAAAATTGGATG
>JAPYWU010000048.1 GCA_028276205.1 Dictyoglomaceae bacterium
ATCTTTGTCCCCTTTTGTATTAAACCACCCTGAAAAGGTTCCCTTTTCAACCTTAAACATATCAGGAAGAAATATAGGAGCCCATATTGTAGCATTAGTATTTTTGAATTCAAAGGTTAAATCTCCCGATAATTTGGAAAAATTATAATATCCATAGGCTTTTATGTTTTGTCCATCCTCTAAGATTGTAGCTACATTATAATTTACGACTTGATTTTTATAAGATAAATCTCCATTTACTTTAT
Source organism: Dictyoglomaceae bacterium (assembly GCA_028276205.1). Taxonomy (GTDB): domain Bacteria; phylum Dictyoglomota; class Dictyoglomia; order Dictyoglomales; family Dictyoglomaceae; genus Dictyoglomus. The sequence goes on from JAPYWU010000048.1 coordinate 246, forward strand.
TTATCTCTATATCTTTCTTAAGCTTCAAATCCCTGATTACAAAAATTCCATCTTTAATCTTTCCTTTAAGTTCAATACTAATATTTTGAGAAGATGTACCTGATTTTCCAATACCCGGAATTTCAGGAAACTTCCATTCCCCTTTTTCATCATGTATTATTATTATCTTGGGTTTTATAAGTTCTAAAGTGATAGGAGAAAGCTTTATAGCATCTCCTATTGAAAGGCTTACATTGGAAAATGATGCAAAATTCCCAAGCTCTAACTTTGCAATCTGTATCTTATCTGGGAAGACATACCTTACATCTTCTACCTTAAAAGATTCTCCAAAATTTCTATTCAATACATAAAATATAGCATACCTCACCCATAATGGTGATGTTACATATATAATTCCTATTAATATAGAAATTATACTAAAGATTAAGATCAGAAACTTTTTTACCTTCCTCATAACTCACTCTCTTAATATTTGCCCCTAAGGCAGAAAGTTTTTCTTCTAAAGCTACATATCCTCTATCTATATGTTCATCCACATCTAATACTTCGGTAACTCCTTCCGCCACTAAACCAGCAAGTACTAATGCAGCACCCGCTCTTAAATCTGTAGCTTCTACAGGTGCTCCTTTTAATTTTTCAACTCCCTGTATTAAAGCTGTTCTTCCATCTATACTTATTTTAGCACCTAATCTCAATAATTCTCCTACATGCAAAAATCTATTTTCAAAAACAGTCTCAACCATCAAACTTGTACCTTGAGCAAGGCTTAAAAATACCATCATTTGCGGTTGGAGATCTGTAGGAAAACCAGGATAAGGCATAGTAGTTACTTCTATCCCTTTCCAAGCCTTCTCACCTTTAACCCTTACCTCTTTATCCTTTATTTGCAAAGAATTTACGCCAGCCTCTTTAAGCTTAATAAATAAACTTTGGAGATGTTCTGGTTCTGTATTCTTTATTACTAAATCTTTTCCTATCATTATTCCCGCTATTATAAAGGTCCCTGCTGCTATCCTATCAGGAATAATTTTATAATAATCAATGGGTTTTAATTCTTTCTTTCCTTTTATGTATATAGTGGATGTTCCTAAGCCTTCAATTTCCGCTCCCATGCTTTTTAAAAAATTACCAAGATCTACAACTTCAGGTTCGCAAGCTGCATTTTCTATTATGGTTTCTCCTTGAGCTAAAATAGCAGCCATCATAATATTTCTTGTAGCTCCTACACTTGGTTTATCAAGATGAATTTTTGCTCCCTTTAATCCCTTTTTTGCCCTTGCACAAACAAAACCTTTATCTACAGTTATCTCTGCTCCTAAACTTTCAAATCCTTTTATATGAAGATCTACTGGTCTTAAACCAATCCTACACCCACCTGGATAAGGAATTTCCGCTTCTCCAAAGTATGCAAGTAAAGGTCCCATCAATTCAAAAGAGGCTCTCATTCGAGAAACTAATTCATAAGGAGCTCTATATCCCTTTGGTTCTCCTTTAATATGTACCTTATCTCCTTCTAAAAACTCTACGCTTAAGCCTAAATATCTCAGTATTTCAGCCATTGTTAAGTTATCTTTCACAGGTGGGACGTTATCCAAAATAAGATCTCCCGAATTTAAAAGAGAAGCAGCCATAATAGGGAGAGAAGCATTTTTACTTCCCCATATCTCTATCTCACCTTTTAGTTTATGTCTGCCCTCAATAATAAACTTATCTTTCATTCCAGATTTATTTAAAACAATATTATTTAGTTCCAAAAAGTCTATCTCCTGCATCTCCAAGCCCCGGCACTATATATCCGTGATCATTTAGATACTCATCTACAGCAGCAGTATAAATTTCCACATCAGGGTGAACCTTTTGAAAAGCCTTAATACCCTCAGGAGCAGCTATTATACAAACAAATTTAATATTTTTAACTTCCTTTGATTTCAAAATAGATATGGCTGCAATGGCTGATCCACCAGTAGCAAGCATTGGATCTACTACAATTACTTCTCTTTCATTTATATCTTCCGGTAACTTAGTATAATATTGGACTGGCTGAAGGGTATTTGGATCTCTATAAAGTCCTATATGTCCAACCTTAGCTGAAGGAAGAATTTGTAGCATACCCTCAGCCATTACGAGACCAGCTCTCAATATGGGTACTATCGCTAAATCTTTGTTGTTTAATACTTTTCCCTTTGCTTTACCAAGAGGAGTTTCCACTTCTACTTCTTTTAATGGTAAATCTCTTGTAACTTCATATAACATAAGGCTTGATATCTCTGAAAGTAGTTCTCTAAATTCCTTAGGCTGTGTATTTTTATCTCTTAATTTTGTAAGTTTATGTTGAACCAAAGGATGATCAACCAATTTAACCATTTAACTAATTCTCCTTTCTATAAATTGGAAATTGTTTACAAAGCTCTTCTACTTCAATTTTTACCTTTTCCTTTACTTTATCATCCTTTATATTTGATAAAACCTCATGAATAAGTCTCGCAATATATCTCATTTCATCTTCTTTCATGCCTCTCGTGGTTAAAGCTGGTGTACCAATCCTTATACCACTTGTCACAGTAGGAGGTTGGGGATCAAAGGGTATTGAATTCTTATTTACAGTAATACCAGCTTCTTCTAATGCTTTTTCAGCTTCTTTACCAGTAATACCCTTATCTCTTAAATCTACCAACATGAGATGATTGTCAGTACCACCACTCACTAATCTATAGCCAAGCCTCATAAGTTCCTCTGCAAGAGCTTTAGCATTAAGCAAAATCTGTCTTTGATATTCTTTAAAATCAGGAGACATAGCTTCTTTAAATGCTACAGCTTTAGCTGCAATTACATGCATAAGGGGACCTCCTTGAATGCCTGGAAATATAGCCTTATCAATTTCTTTTGCAAACTCTTTTTTACAAAGGATAAAACCTCCTCTTGGTCCTCTTAGAGTTTTATGAGTAGTACTGGTAACAAACTGGGCATAGGGAACAGGTGATGGATGCAATCCTGCAGCAACTAATCCTGCAATATGTGCCATATCAACCATAAGATAAGCTCCTACATCCTCTGCTATGCTTGCAAATTTTTCAAAATCAATAATACGAGGATATGCACTTGCCCCAGCAACAATAAGTTTTGGCTTTACTTCCTTTGCCAAATTCCATACAGCATCATAATTTATTCTTTCTGTATCCTTATCAACTCCATAAAAATAAAAATTAAAAAACTTACCAGAAAAATTTACAGGACTTCCATGAGTTAAGTGTCCCCCATGAGCCAAATTCATACCTAAAACCTTATCTCCAGGATTTAACACTACAAAATAAACAGCCATATTTGCTTGACTTCCTGAATGAGGTTGAACATTTGCATGCTCAGCACCATAAATAGCCTTTACTCTTTCTCTTGCTATATCCTCAACCCTATCCATATAAAGACAACCACCATAATATCTTTTTCCAGGATAACCTTCAGCATATTTGTTAGTAAGAACAGATCCTTGAGCCTCAAGAACAGCTCTACTTACAAAATTTTCAGAGGCTATAAGTTCTAAATGATATTCCTCCCTATACTCCTCACCTTTTATAGATTCATAAATTTCAGGATCTACATTAGGTAAGTACTTCACAGCTCCTCCTCCTCAATCATAGATATTTTTTGAACTCTTAATTTATGTCTTCCACCAGCAAAATCTGTATTTAGCCATACTCTTACTATCTCCTTTGCCAAATCATAACCAAGGATTCTACCTCCTAATGCCAAAATATTTGCATCATTATGTTCTCTACTTAATTTTGCTTCATAAGGATCTCTACATACAGCAGCTCTTATACCTTTTACCTTATTAGCTACTATACTCATACCTATACCTGTACCACAAATTAATATACCTTTTTCAAAACCTCCTCTTGCCACAGCTCTTGCTACCAAAACTCCATAATCGGGATAATCCGTTCTCTCTGCTGAATAAGTTCCAAAATCATGATAACTAATATTCCATTCTTCTAACCATTTTTTTAATTCTTCTTTTAATAAATATCCTGCGTGATCAGCTCCAATTGCAATCTTCATAGATCTACCCTCACCATTATATTTTTGATTAAGTTTTTTAATTCCTTTTCTATCTTATCACGAACTTCTCTATATGTCTCTATATCTTTACCATATGGATCTAAAATATCTTCATCACTTAGAGTATAGATTTTGTAGCTATATATAGGATAAAAACTTTTTAAAATTTCAGCTTGTTCCTTTGTCATAGTAAAAACATAATTAGCTCTTTCCATAAGTTTACTATCTACTTTTTTAGAAGAGTGTTTCGTAATATCAACACCTATCTCTTTCATTACTTCCTGAGAATATATAGAAGCCTTATTTCCCTCTAAAGCATAAATACCTGCGGAGGAGACTTCAATTTCTACATCATAATCTTTAATAAGCTTACGAAAAAGATATTCAGCCATTGGACTTCTACAAGTATTTCCTGTACAAACAAATAGTATCATCACTATTTATCACCTGCTGCCCTTTTTAGCCTATCCATAATTGCAAGACCTATTCCTTCTTCTGGATAAGATTCCGCAAGAATAATGTCAACTTCCTTCTCCAACCTTCTTAAGGAAGGAAATAAATTCAAAGCAATATTATAAAGATCAGATCTACTTCCTATAACATAAACTTTTAGATCTTTTGGATAAATATTTTTGGTTTCTTCTGAAGCAAGAACTCCCACTTTTTTACCTTCCTTTATCCAAGATCTTATTTTATTTTGCCATATTTCATTAAACTCTTCAATAATGTATAAAGGTACCTTAGGAGCATAATGTCTATATTTTAATCCAGGAGAAGGAATATTTTCTTTTTTTACTTCTTTCCAAAACACTATTTTTTTCTTTAATACTTTCTCAATTTCTTCTTTTGGACATGCTCCAGGCCTATATAAAACAGGTGGATCAGTAGTTATATCCAAAACTGTAGATTCTACGCCAAAACTTACATCTCCCCCATCAATTATTAAATCCACCTTATCTCCCAAATCCTCAATAACATGTTCAGCCTTAGTAGGACTTGGCCTTCCAGAAGCATTAGCAGAAGGAGCAGCTATTGGCCTTCCAAAAAGATTTAAAAGGGTTAAGGCAATCTCATTTTGAGGTTCTCTTATACCCACCTTAGGACTTCCACCTGTCACTATATCACTAACTATAGGTGATTTATAAAAAATTAAAGTTAATGGCCCTGGCCAAAAAGCTTCCATCAATCTCTCAGCATCAGGTGGAACATCTTCCACAAGGCTATATACCTGCTCCATATTTCCTACATGGACAATAATGGGATTATCAGGTGGCCTACCCTTAGCCTCAAAAATTTTTCTCACAGCCTCCTCATTCAAAGCATCAGCTCCAAGGCCATAGACAGTCTCTGTAGGAAAAGCTACAAGACCTCCTCTTCTTAACACCTCAACTGCCATATTTAAAATTTTTTCATCTGGATTATTTCTATCCACCTTGATTATTTTCACCATATTAATTTAATCACTCTATTCTTTTGTGAAAGATCTTTGTATACATAAAATTCAATTTTAGAAAAAGTCTTATTAATCAATTTTACTAAATCATTATAAATAAAGGGTGAAATTTCAAAAATAAATATTCCTTTATCCATTTTTTTTAATTCTTTAAAAATATCCTCATAAAAAACACAACCATTCCAACCGCCATAAAGAGCCTCCCAAGGCTCCCTTTTAACTTCTTTCTGGAGAAATGGCATCTCCCAAGAAGCAATATATGGTGGATTACTTATTATTAAATCAAATTGTAAATTTCTCATGGTAATAGGATATAGATAAGGTCCTAAGAAAAACTTAATTCTATCTATAACCCCATGTTTTTGAGCATTAATTTTTGCAATTTTTAGAGCATTAGGTGATATATCACACGCATAAATTGTGAGTTTATCAACTTTTTTAGCTAACGTTACTGCTAAATTACCACTTCCTACCCCTATATCAACAATTTTCTCAAAAGAATAACTTTTAATAGTATCAATAACTACATCTAATAATAATTCAGTTTCATTCCTTGGTATTAAAACTCCTGTATCTGTAAAGAACTCATAATCATAAAAAAATTTTTTCTTAAGGATATAATTTATAGGTATTCCTTTTTTCCTTAAATCTAATAATTTTTTAATCTCCTTTATCTTTTCTTCTTCAATAAAATCTACTGTGTAAATGAAGCTTCTATCCTTATTGAGAACATAGGATATAAGTAATTCAGTCTCCAAATATGCAGAATCTGGATCTATGTCTTCCAATTCTCTTTTTAACCAAATTAATACTTCCCTAAGAGCCTGCACTTACTTCTTCAAAGAGTTTTTTAATTTGTTCTTCTTTTTCAGCAAGGATGAGCCTGTCTATAAATTCATCCAGCTCTCCTGATAATACTTCTTCCAACTGAAAAGATGAATAATTTATTCTGTGATCTGTGACCCTTCTTTGTGGAAAATTGTATGTTCTTATTTTTTCGCTTCTTTCCCCACTTCCCACTTGAGCCCTTCTTTGAGAAGCAATCTCATTTTCTTTTTCCTTTTGATAGTATTCATATAATCTTGCTCTAAGAACTTTCATAGCTTTTTCTCTATTTTGATGTTGAGATCTCTCATCTTGACATTGAACCACAATTCCTGATGGAATATGTGTTATTCTTACTCCTGATTCTGTCTTATTAACATGCTGTCCACCTGCTCCACCAGATCTAAAGGTCTCGATTCTAAGATCCTTAGGATCAATTTCAATCTCTACTTCTTCCATTTCAGGAAGAACTGCAACAGTAGCAGTAGATGTATGAATCCTTCCACTTGACTCAGTCACAGGTACTCTCTGAACTCTATGCACTCCACTTTCAAACTTAAGCCTACTATAAGCACCCTTACCTTCAACTATAAATATAATCTCCTTATAACCTCCAAGTCCTGTTGGGTTAGAACTCACAATATCTACTTTCCATCCCTTCTTCTGGGCATATCCAATATACATTCTAAAAAGATCTGCAGCAAAGAGAGCTGCTTCTTCTCCTCCAGCTCCTGCTCTTATCTCCATAATAATGTTTTTCTCATCATTAGGATCCTTAGGCAAAAGGGAAGATTTTAATTCAAACTCCTTTTGCTCAATCTTTCTTTCTATTTCTTCCAGTTCCATCTGAGCTAAATCTCTAATCTCCTCGTCAGTTTCTCCTCTTAATACTTCTTCTAAATCCTCTTTTTCCTTCAACAATTTTTTATAATCTCTAAAGTTCTCTACTATTTCCGTAATTTTTGCCCTTTCTTTAAGAAGATTTTGATATTTGTTAAAATCATTTATCACCTCTTGTTGAGCTAAGAGGTCCTCTATCTCATTAAATCTTTTTTCTATTTCTTCTAATTTTTCAATCACTATATCTTGGAGCATTTTCCTCCAGCGTCACCTCCTTTAAAGCTACAATTGCTGTTTCTAATTGCATATCATCTGGTTCTTTTGTTGTAAAATATTGCATCCATAACCCTGGTTTAAGTAAGATTTTCCAAAAAACAGAATCAATATGCTCAGATCCTAATCTTATTATCTCGTATGATATGCTAAAAATCAATGGGATAAGCAAGACTCTTGTAATAATTCTCAAAAGAAAAGGCTGTTTACCTAAAAAAGCAAAAATAACTATACTTACTATCATTACTACCAATAGAAAAGAGGTTCCACAGCGAGGATGAAAACGAGAATATTTTCTGCAATTTTCAATTGTTAATTCCTCTCCTGCCTCATAACAGAATACTGTTTTGTGTTCTGCACCATGATATTGAAAGACTCTATAAATTTCTTTTATCTTACTTATTAAATAAAGATAAAGCACAAAGATAATTAATCTTATAATTCCCTCTAAAAGTCTTAAAATTATTAAAGAATTTATATATATCTCTACAGGTTTTAATATAAGAAGGGGCAAGACAATAAATAATGCAACAAAAAGAAGGAATCCTAAAACCAATGCAATACCTATTTCGGTATTACTGGTTGGTTTTTCGTCTTCCTCAAGAGCAACAGATGTGGAATAATTTAATGCCTTTATTCCCCAAAAGAGAGAATCCATTAAAACCATAAGACCTCTTAGTAAAGGTATTCTTGTCCAACTTTTAAAAAAAGGCTGTAATCTCTCTTTCTTTACAATAATTTCTCCCTTTGGATCTCTTACAGCGACAGCTATATCTATTCCTTTTCTCATCATTACTCCCTCGTATACTGCTTGTCCACCAACTAATTCTTTTTTACTCTTCATCTTTATCTCTCCTTAAAACTATATGGCAATTTCTACATCTCGCCTCATAACTTTCAAAAGCTCCCACTAAAATAATTGGATCATCATAATATGCAGGTTTTCCATTAATTATTCTTTGAGTTCTACTGGCTAAATTTCCACATTTCATACAAATAGCATGAAGTTTATCAACATATTCTGCTACTGCCATCAAATATGGCATAGGACCAAAAGGTTCCCCTCTAAAATCCTGATCTAAGCCTGCCACAATAACCCTTTTCCCTTTATCTGCTAATCTCTGGCAAACCTTTACAATTCCCATATCAAAGAATTGTCCTTCTTCTATAGCTACCACCTGAGTATCTTCTTCTACATATCTTTCTATATCAGCACTATTACTTACAGCTATTGCCTCTATTTTCAACCCTGTATGAGATGTTATAAAATCTTTATCATACCTTGTATCTAAACTGTGCTTAAAAACTTGTACTTTTTGTTTTGCAATTTGTGCCCTTCTAACTCTTCTAATTAACTCTTCACTTTTTCCACTATACATTCCTCCACAAATGACCTCTATCCACCCTGAAGGCATATTCATAAATTCCATAAATCATCACCTTCTCTCAGGAATACAGCTCTTCCCCTCAGGACATGGACCTCTAAAACAAGATGGTCCTGCATCTTCAAATATATTAGGTGCAACCTTTTTAACCAAATT
>JAPYWU010000049.1 GCA_028276205.1 Dictyoglomaceae bacterium
TCACAAGCAAGTCCTTTCATATGTTTGGAATTTGCTACTCCTCCTACTTCTTTGTTGTGTTTTTCACAACGATATCCACTTGTAATTTTTATTTTTCCTTTTGCCATAGAATATAATTTTTCCATTTCTTCAAGAAGGGATGGGTGTATCATTACTCTTTTGCAACATGTGCATTGAAAATCTTTTAGGTAGAAATTTTTTGATATTTTAATCTCATTTATTTCAGGCATTTTTGTCCTCCTTATGTTCAAGACCTATTATTACTTTTGAGATAATCAAGGGAATTAAATGTTTTTCAAAAAATATAGGTAAGCATTCTGGGCATACAGGATTTTCATCTATAAAAAATATAAAATTTTTCTTTTGGCCACATATTTTGCATGTATAGCTTGGAAATGTTTGATATAGGAAACTAAATTTAAATTGTGCTCTTTTTACCAAGTTCTCAAACATGTTTATATTCTCCTTTCTTTTGGGTGGAGGTATCACCTCCACCCTTTAAGTTTAGTCGTAGTAATCGCTAATATTTGTTTCTATTATTCTTGCGTCAACTTTTTCTACCAGATCTCCTGTTCTTCCCTGAAATATGTTTTGATTTATTATTGTATCCATAGCACTTAAGATTTGGGCTTCTGTTAAATCATCCTTTGGATCAGAGATTCTTATGGTAAAGTTGCTTCCCCCACTGTCTCTAAATATCATCCTTACATATTTTCTTGTGGAATAAGTAGCCATCTTTATACCTCCTTACTTTTTAGTTTTAGGCTTCAGATAACTCTTCATCATTGGTTCTTATGACTTTAACTACTGGAAATTTTTGAAGAGATCCTAAAGCTTGAGCTACTGTATATACTGCTTCATCTGATACATCTGCTTTTACATTGTTGAAGCTTCTGTTTCTTAATACTGGATTTCCTTGCTGGATTCCTACTTGTACTCGGAGAATAAGGCGGGAATTATAAGCCAAACTCTGTACTGCCATTTTTTCACCTCCTTTCTTTTGGCTTTCTATTAAATAAATCCTTGGGGTGGGTGACATAAAATGTGGTATAATTTAGAAAATTTCTTTATAGGGGGTAATGATAATGATAAAAATATCCATATTTTTAATTATTTTTATGCTTTTTATTCTTTCCTATTCCTTTTCTCAGAATTTAACTATCTATCAGAAAAATTTTGCTGTAGTATCTCTTGAGAAAGAGGTAAAACTTACAAAGGGAGTTAATTTTATAACCTTGGATGAAATACCTCAAAGTGTAGGTGTGGGAAACTTTTTTATATATTCAAGTAAGGGAAATAGAATCTTAGAGGTTTTGTATCCTCCAACTGGAGTTTTTATTTATTCATCCGAAGATATGGATGACATTTTAAAGATTGTTTATATTCTTCCAAATATTAGTTGGAATGCTGTTCATTCCCTTTTTATTTATAAGGATAAATTAAGATTTTCTTCTGATATTTATATACAAAATAGGTCTGATATGAGTTTTCAAAAGGTGAAGCTTTCTGTTTTAGCAGGAGAAATAAATATGGAGAGAGGATATCAGGAAATACTACCAGAAAAAAGTTTAGATATTCTTGCTAATCGTGCTTTTTCTGAAGCAGATTTAAAAGAGGTTGAGGGGTATAAATTATTTGATCTTCCAGGTGAATATAGTTTAGCTAAAGGGAGTACAAAGATTATTCCTATTATAGATGCAGAATTAAAGAATGCTGTTAAGAAATATGTTTTTCAATATGGAAAAGTTTATATCATATGGAATGTGGATAATAAAAATGAGAATGGGCTTGGAATTCCTATACCTATGGGAAATCTTAATATTTTTGAAGTGGTAGGAGGTAAGGTAATCTTTTTAGGAGAAAGTAGTATACCCAATGTAGCAGTTGGAGAAAAAATAGAGGTAACACAAGGTGTTGATTTTGATATAAAGGGAGAGAGAAAGGTTTTAGAGAGTAAGCAGAGAATTGAAGGGAAATATGAGATTAAGGAAGCAAAGGTTTCAGTAGAGATAAGAAATAGTAAGAAGGAAGATGTAACTGTAGAGGTTAAGGAGTTTATTTATGAGGACAATGTGGAAATTGTTTCCTCTAATTTTTCTTATGAAAAGATAGATAAAAATACTTTTGTATTTTATGTAAAGGTGAAAGGGGAAAGCTCTGCTATATTGGTTTATAATTATACTTCAAAGAGGCTAAGATAGTAACTTTTTGTAGTATAATTTATCCTATGAAGAAAAAGGGTATATTTAAAAAACGGAGTTTTTGGCAGACAATAAGTCTTCTTATTGTAAATTCCTATTTCTTAGCTCCTTGGGGTAAATATATACCTGTGCCGGTTTTTAATTGTTATTCTTGTCCTTTGGCAAGTTTTGCTTGTCCTATTGGTACTCTTCAGCATTTTATAGTGCTTCATCAGTTTCCCTTTTTTACCATTGGTATTCTTTTTCTTTCGGGCATACTTCTTGGGAGATATTTTTGTGGTTGGCTTTGTCCTTTTGGATTTATTCAAGACCTTCTTTATAAGGTTCCAGTGAGAAAGATAAGGGTAGAAAATAGATTTGCTACTTTTATAAGATGGAGTATTCTTATTATTCTTGTGATTTTGATCCCTTATTTTACTCTTGAACCATGGTTTTGTAAGCTTTGTCCTGCAGGTACCTTGGAGGCTGGAATACCTCAGATCCTAATTCATCCTCCTCTTAGAAATCTTATTGGGTTTTTGTTTGCTATTAAGATCTTCCTTCTTATTTTATTTATCATTTCTTCCATGTTTATATCTCGTCCTTTTTGTAGATTTATATGTCCTCTTGGTACTATCCTTTCTGTTTTCAATAAAATTTCCTTTTATCATTTAGAAGTAAAGCCTACCTGTCCTTCCTGTAGTTTATGTAAGACGAAATGTCCTGTAAATATAGAGGTTAATGAGGACCCTAATTCTCCTCATTGCATTAGATGTCATGAATGTTTCACTTGTGGACAGGTAGAATGGAAAATCAAGTAGTAAAGAGGGTGATATTTTGAGAATAACTTTTTTAGGAGCTGCAGGCGAGGTTACAGGGTCTTGTTTCCTTTTGGAGAATAATAAGAAATATCTTGTGGATTGTGGTATATTTCAAGGAAAATCTGAAAATGAAAATGAAGCACCTTTTCCCTTTGATCCTAAGGTTATTTCTGGGGTGATTCTTACTCATGCTCATTTGGATCATTCGGGAAGGATTCCTAAGCTTGTAAAGGAAGGATTCAAGGGTAAGATTTATGCCACCTATCCTACTATAGAACTTTGTGAGATTCTATGGTTAGATACTGTAAAACTTATGAAAGAGGAAGTAGAAAGAATAAACAGGAAAAATCTTAGATCGGGTAAGCCTCTTATAGAGCCTCTTTATACGGAAAAGGAAGTAGAAATGGCCATGAAACTTTTTGAACCAGTACCCTATGATGAAATGTTAGATCTTAACGATATAAAAGTAAGGTTTAGGGATTCTGCTCATATACTTGGTGCATCTTCCTTGGAGTTATGGGGAGATAATACTAAGATAGTTTTTTCTGGAGATGTGGGACCACAAAATAATGTAATGGAAGGAACTCCCTCTATTATTGAGGGGGCAGATTATGTGGTAATTGAGTCTACTTATGGTGATAGGCTTCATAAGTCTTTGGAAGATACAAGAAAAGAATTTGAATCAGTTATTTTGGAGGCGGTAAATAGTGGAGGAAAGATACTTATACCTTCCTTTGTTGTGGACAGGGCTCAAAGGGTAATATATGAAATTATGCTTTTATCATATAAATACCCATTCTTAACAAAAATCCCCATATTTTTTGATAGTCCTATGGGTAAAAAGGTTACAGAGGTTTATGAAAGACATAGCAATCTTCTTTCAGGAGAAATTCAGAAATATTTTCTTGAGGGTATAAGTCCTTTTCAACTTAAAAATTTAAGATTTTTATCCACTCCTGATGAATCCAAAAGTATAAATGATCTTGATATGGGAATTATTATTGCAGGTAGTGGAATGTGTACGGGAGGAAGAATTCTTCACCATTTAAAGCATAATTTATGGAAGGAAAATACCCATTTGATTTTTGTGGGTTATCAAGCAGAAGGCACATTGGGAAGAAGAATTGTAGATGGAGAGAAAAAGGTACATGTGATGGGAGAAGAGATAACAGTAAGGGCTAAAATTCATACTATAAATGGATTTTCTGCTCATGCGGATCAAAAGGATCTTTTAACTTGGACAGATAATTTTCAGAGCGATCCTACCTTTATCATAGTACATGGAGAGCCTAAGGCTTCTCAAACCCTTGGACAGTTATTACAACTTAAGGGAAGAAAGACCATTATTCCTACCTATGCCCAAACCTTAGATTTAGAAAAGAAAGAAATTATAACTCCTAAGGTTACCCCAAAAATTGATGTATATTCTTTAATCTCTGATTTAGAAAACTACATTGCAAAATTTAAGTCCCAAACAATTCCTCAGGACATGGATACCTATTCTCTTTTAAATTCTGCCTTGATTCTTCTTAAAGAGATAGATAAAAGGAGCACAAATATATGAGAATTATAACTTTAATTTTAGCCTTTTGCCTTCTTTTTGTATCCTCTTTATCTTCATATGTTAAGGGAGATTATGCACTAAATGTGATTTATGAACTTTCTGATAAAAAATATATGGGTAGGCAAGCAGGAACATTAGAAAATAGGGACGCTATTAATTTTTTGTCTTCAGAATTGGATAAGATAAATGTTAGTAATTATTTTTTGCAGGATTTTCCCGTAGAAGTTTATGATCTAAAGGATATGCCCGAATTTACCATAAAATATAATCAGAAGATAAGAAAATTTAAATATAGGGAGGATTTTAGGGATAGATTTTCAGGAAGCTGGAAAGTGGAAGCTCCTATTGAAGTGGATGTTAAAAATATTAAAGATAATTTTTGGCTTACAGATTATAGGAATGGAGTTACTAAATCTCAGGTTGTTGCCTCTATTTATAGCGCTAAGGGAGTAATCTTGGGTGTGCCCAAAGATATGACAGAATTAATTTTTGAAAAATCCATGTTTTTTCAAAATAGCAATCTACCTGTAATTTACATTTCTTCTCAAGTTTTTCAGAGTATAAAGGATCTTTTGGATAAAAATCAAAAAGTAATAGGTTATTATAGGATTGAGTATGATAAAAGATTAGAAAAAGCTTATAATCTTATTTTTTATGTACCATCAAAGGTGAAAAATGATAGAGTTTTATTAATTTCTGCCCATGTGGATCATGTAGGAAAAGATCCTGATAATACCTTTTTCCCAGGTGCCAATGATAATGCCTCAGGTGTTGGAGTTTTAATGGAGATAGCGAAATTAATCTTAGAAAAAGGTAATAATTATCCTTTTGATATATTGTTCTTAATAACAAATGCAGAGGAGAAAGGCCTTTTAGGAGCAAAATACTTTGCGGAAAATTCTCCTATTCCTCTAAATAATATATTTTTAAATATAAATTTAGACTGTGTAGGAAGGGGAAAGTTCTTAACAGTAGGTTATAATACATATGCTGAGAAATATGTCAAAAAATTGAGGGTTTCTGCAAATTTTGTAAAGGATTATTATCTGTCCGATTCAGATCAATATATCTTTCATCTTCTTGAGATTCCTGTTCTCTTTTTTATAAGAAGTGATTCAGGAGGATACATTCCTGATCTTCATCAAAAGTCTGATACGAGAGAAAAGATTCCAAGAGAAAATTTGGTAGAAACAATAGATTTGTTCTTTAATATATTAGATGATATGACTTTAAAATTTTTTTAATTTACTTTACGATTGATTTTATTAAAATTAAAATAAGGATAGTTTAGTTTTTATGGGTGAAGAAATATATGAGTAAAAATATAGGAGATAAAATTTTTAAAGGTCTTGCCATTTTTGCAAGTCTTCTCCTTATTCTTCTTGTTATATCCCTCTTTTTATCATTGGTAATTTATTCTATTCCCAGTATAAAGAAATTTGGATTTAAATTTCTTATAGATAAGATATGGGACCCTGTAGCTGATAAGTATGGTGCTTTACCTGCCATATATGGTACATTGGTTACATCTTTTCTTGCTCTTCTTATTGCCTTTCCTATTAGTATTGGAATTGCCATATTTATTTCAGAGCTTGCTCCTATCTTTTTGAAACGTCTCTTTTCTTTTATTATTGAGCTTTTAGGAGCAATACCAAGCTTAATTTATGGTATGTGGGGGCTTTTTGTTTTAGCTCCTTTAGTTCAACTTAAGATAGGTCCTTTTATTCAGAAAATTCTTGGGTTTTTGCCATTCTTCCAGGGGTATCCCATGGGAGTAGGTTATCTTACTGCTGGAATTATCCTTTCTATCATGATCATTCCAACCATATCTTCTTTATCTCGTGAGATATTAATGGCAGTTCCTATAGATCAGAGAGAAGCAGGATATGCTCTTGGTATGACTAAATGGGAAGTTATATCAAAGGTGGTTTTAGGGAATGCTAGATCTGGAATTTTTGCAGCAGGAATTTTAGGGCTTGGTAGGGCTCTTGGTGAGGCTGTAGCTGTAACTATGGTAATTGGCAATTTTCATGATATATCTATATCCCTATTCTCTCCTGGGGTTACTATAACCAGTGTTATTATAAATCAGTTTGCAGAGGCAACAGGTGAGTTAAAGCTTTCTGCACTTATGGAGCTTGCCTTAATCTTATTCTTAACTACTTTTTTAATAATGGGATTTGCTCGATACTACATATTGAAGAGGATTGTTAAAGAATGAGTTATAGAACAAGAAAAATAATAAATAGAATAATGTTGACCATAAGCGTGATAACCTTTCTTATTGGATCTTTTTTCCTTTTTTGGATTTTGGGAGATGTATTTTTAAAGGGTATTAGATATATAAATTTTAGCCTTTTTGTGGAGCTTCCCAAGCCTCCAGGTGTTCTAGGTGGTGGAGTTGCAAATGCCATTGTAGGTACATTAATTCTCACCATAGTAGCATCTTTAATTGGAGTACCTATAGGTATGATGATTGCTATAGCTATTACAGAATATCATTTAGGGAAGCTTGCATGGTGGTCAAAATTTCTAACAGAGGTACTTACCAGTTTTCCAACTTTAATCATAGGTGTCTTTGTTTATACTATAATTGTTATTCCTATGAAGACTTTTTCAGCTCTTGCTGGAAGTATAGCTTTATCTATAATAATGCTTCCTGTTATAGCTAAATCTACTGAAGAATCTTTAAAAATGGTGCCTATCTCTGTAAGAGAGGCAGCTTATGCCTTGGGAGTGCCAAAGTGGAAAACTATTTTGAGAGTAGTTATACCTTCTGCATCCAGTGGTATAGTAACGGGGATAATGATAGCAGTAGCAAGAGTTATGGGAGAAACTGCACCATTACTTTTTACTTCATTTAATAATGTGTATTGGAGTTTTAGCTTGACTAAGCCTATAGGAAGCCTTACTGTAACTATCTTTAATTATGCTACATCACCCTATGATGATTGGAGAAATAAAGCTTTTGCATCAGCTCTTGTTCTTGCTGCTATCATTTTGATTTTAAATATAATTGCCCGTATATATGCGAGTAAAAAAGGAAAACATTAAGGGAGGAATGTAAATTGGATAAGATAAGGGTTGAAAACTTAAATGCATGGTTTGGATTTATGCATGTACTTAAAAATATCAATCTTTCTTTTAAGGAGAAATATATTTCAGCTATTATTGGACCATCAGGTTGTGGAAAAACCACTCTTCTTAGATGTTTTAATAGATTGCATGAATTATCTCCTGGTGCAAGAGTTGAGGGTAAGATCTTTTTGGACGACCTAAATATATATGAAAAAGATGTGGATCCTGTTATTGTAAGAAGAAGAATTGGGATGGTATTTCAAAGACCGAATCTTTTTTCTAATATGACCATTTATGATAATGTAATTGCAGGATATATCTTAAACAATAAAAGACTTTCAAAGGCAGAAAAGGATGAAATTGTGGAAGGAAGTTTAAGGCTTGCTGGAATTTGGGAAGAAGTTAAAAATAGGTTAAGGGAGTATCCTTCCAGTCTATCAGGTGGGCAACAGCAAAGGGTTTGTATAGCAAGAGCCTTAGCTGTACAACCTGAGGTTCTACTTATGGATGAGCCTACATCAGCTTTAGACCCTATTTCTACATATAGAATAGAAGAGACCATAAGAGAATTAAAAAAGGAAGTCACAATAATAATTGTAACTCACAATATGCAGCAGGCAGCAAGGGTATCAGATGAAACGGTATTCATGTATCTTGGAGAAGTTATTGAGATAGGACCTACTGCTGAGATTTTTACAAATCCAAAGAAAAAGCTTACCGAAGAGTATATTACAGGAAAATTTGGCTAATTTATTCGTGAAGCTCTTTTAATTCTCCTGTCTCCATGTAATATATTCTTTCTGCTATGTTGGTTATATGGTCTGCTATTCTTTCTAAGAATCTTGCAATCATAAGATATTTTACTTGCTGAGGAGCTGTCTCAGGGGCATGTTCGATCTCTTCTATAACCTCATCATATATTCGGTAATATGTTCTATCAATAGCATCGTCTTGTTCTACCACACTTAGTATAAAGTTAATATCTCTGTTAACAAAGGCATCCAGTGAATCACAAAGCATTTTTTCAACTAATTCAAACATGTTGATTAAATTTTTGTTTAGCGGCAATGGAGGTAGCTTGATTAGTTCAATAGTGAATTTAGCTATATCTACACAATAATCTCCCATTCTTTCTATATCACTTATTATTTTCATTGCAGCAGCAATTACTCTAAGATCGTGAGCCATAGGTTGCTGAAGGGCAAGAAGTTTGAGACAGTTGTCCTCTATACTCCAATTGTATTTATCCACAATATCATCCATTTCAATAACTTGTTTTGCTAAAGCTGAATCTCTATCTAATAGGGCTTTTTTGCTTTTTTCAAGCATATCCTTTACGGTAGTGCCCATTTCTACAAGTGAGTTCTCTAATTTTTTAAGTTCTTCTAAGAAATTCTGTCTAAGCAAATCTCCTTATCCTCCTTAGAACCCATTTTGAATTTTAATAATTATACCAATAAGATTTTATTTTTTCAATTGTAAAGAGAATGTTCAATAAATATTGAAACTTGAAAATAATAGGTATAAAGTAGAATAAAAAAGAAGAGAAGAAAGAACTAAGA
>JAPYWU010000050.1 GCA_028276205.1 Dictyoglomaceae bacterium
AATTAAATAAAGAAATAGAAGTACCCCTACTTGAGAAAAATGAAAAAAATATATGGATACTTAAAGATGATAAAACTGAAAAAATGGCTAATAAATTGGATCTTTATAATCCACAAGCTTTTGCTTATTTTTCTAATTATATTAAAAGACGAGGTATTATAAAACTTTTAAATAAATATAGAGTCTCTGATGGGGATATGGTTAAAATAGGGGATTACATGTTTATTTTTGATAAAAAAAATAATTCTTTGATATTGAAGGGATAGCTATGAAGAGGATTGGAGTTTTAGGAGGTACTTTTGATCCTATCCATTATGGACATCTTTGGTTTGCAGAGTATGCAAGAGAAAAATTTCAATTAGGCAAGGTATTTTTTATACCAAATAAGCTACCACCCCATAGAGAAATTCCAGAAGCTACTTCAAAACAAAGATATGAAATGGTTATGTTAGCTATTCTTAATAATCCTTATTTTGAGGTTTTACCTATAGAGCTTGAAAGAAAAGGTTTTTCTTATACTGTTGATACTTTGAGAGATTTATCTTCTCTTTTTCATAATACTGAGATATATCTTTTACTGGGGCAAGATGCATTTAAATATTTTCTAACTTGGAAAGATCCTTTTGATATTTTGAAACTTTCAAAAATAGTTGTTGGAAATAGAGGGGAAAATTATTTTTCGGAAGAGATTAATCGTCTTGTTGAAAAATTTGAGGACAGAATCTTTTTTCTGGAGTTTCCGTATTTTCCTATCTCAGCAAGAGAAATTAGGGATAGAATAAAAAAAGGACTATCTATTAAATACTTAGTACCAGAACTTGTAGAAAGTTATATAATAAAAAATAGAATATATGTTAAGGAGGAAAAATAAAATGGCGAATGATATTTTAGGTACCGATGTGGTGGTTCAGATAGGTATAATTGTGAGAGATATTGAAAAGGCGGTAGAGGAATATTCTAAGATTTTTGGAGTAGAAAAACCTGAAATTATTATCACTGATGTTTATGAGAAAGCAAAAACACAATACAAAGGAAGCCCTACACCAGCAAGAGCTAAGCTTGCTTTCTTTAAGAATTTTAAGAATGTGGAGATAGAACTTATTGAACCAGATGAAAATCCTTCTACTTGGAGAGAGTTTTTAGATACTCATGGAGAAGGAGTACATCATTTAGGATTTTTAGTAAAAGGTACGCAGAAGATAATAGAGGATTTTAAGAAAAATGGTATAGAGGTTGCTCAACAAGGCTACTATACAGGTGGTATGTATACTTATCTTGATTCGTTTGAAAAAATCAAATTTATAATAGAACTTTTGGAGAATTTTTAGAAAATGAGGAGAATTCTTGCAATATTAGGGGATTTTTATCATCCTGAAGTTTACTTAAAAGAAGCCTTAGAAAAAGCAAAAAATAAAGATGATTATATTGATTATATAATTCCAGAAGATTTTCATATTAATTTAAAAAATTATCATTTAATCATTTTGGGAAGAGAAAATAGAATAGAGCCAGATAAAGATAAAGTTTGGATGCGAAAAGACATAGAAAGTAATATACAAAATTACATATTAGAAGGAGGAAAACTTTTAGTCTGGCACTCTGGTCTTGCTTCCTATGATCCAGAAAGTCTTTTTGTAAAAGATATATTAAGGGGTTATTTTAAATATCATCCTGAAAAAGAGAAAGTAGAATATTATGGAAAATCACCTAAGTATGGAAAAGATATAAATTTTGAGCTTTTTGATGAACATTATTTTGTATATTGTGATAAAGAGAGAACAAATGTTTTTCTTTACTCCAAATCCTTAAATGGGGAATCCATAGCGGGATGGTACCATTATTATGGTAATGGAAGAGTGGTATGTATAACACCTGCTCATAACGAAGCTTTATTAAATAAACATTTTTTGGAATTTTTTAAAGAATTGATAGAATGGATATGAATGAAATTCAAAAGTATCTTCTTCAAATAGAGAAGAGATTGCAAGAAAATTGGAATAAATTTTCATCAGAAGTTCCAGTCCATTTTATTACTGCATACCATATGGGCTGGGTAGATGAAAACTTTCAGGCTCTTTCGGAGTTTAAAGGTGGAAAAAGATTAAGACCTCTTTTTTGTGTATTAATAAATCAATCCTTAGGTGGTGATCTTGACTCTGCTTTAGATATAGCATCCTCTTTAGAATTTCTTCATAATTTTTCTCTTGTTCATGATGATATTCAAGATAGAGATGAAAAAAGGCATGGAAGATGGACTGTATGGAAAATTTGGGGAGAGGCTCAAGCTATAAATGTGGGAGATCTTTTATTTAACATGACATTTCAGGTTCTATCAAAGTTAAATCCCCATCTTCTTGCTAAAGCTCTACCAACTATTACTGAGACTATAAGAGAACTTATAGAAGGTCAATATCTGGATTTATTGTTTGAAAAAAAGAAGGAAGTATCTCTTAGAGAATATCTTATTATGATAGAGAAAAAAACAGCTAAACTTTTTTCTACAAGCTTTTATTTAGGGGCTTATTCAGCAACTTATAAGGAAGAGATATCAAAAATCTTCCAAGAGATTGGTAAAGATTTTGGATTATTCTTTCAGATAGCTGATGATGCTATGGGAATTTGGGGGGATCCAAATAAAACAGGAAAGAATGCTTTTAATGACCTTTTAAGACGTAAGAAAACTTATCCTGTATTGTACTTATATTCAGAAGCTTCAGATAAGGAAAGGATGATTTTAGAAGAAATATGGATGAGGGAAAGATTATCTGAAAGGGATATTTTATATCTGATTGATCTTTTAGATAAAAAGAGGGTAAAAGAAGCCACCTTTAATACTGCAGAAAAATATTTTAATAAAAGTTATAATAAATTAATGAGTTTTAAAGATCTTTATAACATTACCTTAGTTAAGGATCTTTTCGAAAACTATTATAAATTGATCTTCTCCCTCCAAAGATCATAAACCTCTCTTCCTACAATTTTTAAATAGGTATTCAATTCTCTTGAGAAAGAAGATTTTTCATATGCCCATCCCCACTTTTGAGGTTCATATCTTGCTAACATAGATAGAAGAAATAGAATAAGATAATGAATAGCTAAAGGTTCTAATGAGGTTTTTCTTTCCAGAAAAAGGAAAAGATCTCCTAAGGTGTATTTTTCACCCTCAGGAAGAGCATAGGAAGATATAGCTTTGTAAAAAGTAGGAAAGAGCCCCTTTTCCTTAACAAGAACCGTCTCATTTTTAGGATCATAATTTTTAGTCCAATCTATAGATTTTTCTCCAGCTACTCTTACTGTAAGTCCGTGTAAAACTTCTCTTGGTATAATTTTGGAATTTTTTAAAATTATAATCTTGGCTAATGCTACTATACCATAGAAAAAGAGAAGAGGGGAAACAAAATAATCAGATTTTTCGGCTATTTCCAGATTGCTTTTTGCTTGTATTAAAGTATAATGAAGAAAAAGACGCTCTCCTTCTCCTAATTCCTTTGAAAGGATATTTTCATAATTTATTAGATCTTTATAAGGAGAGCGTCTTAACATACTAATTTTTATTTTCAAAGTTTTTTAAGAAACTCTATAAATTCTTCTAATCTTTTTATAACTCTTTCTTTACCAAGAATTTCTGCAAGCTCATAAAGACCTGGCCCAACAGTTTTATTTGTTAACGCAACACGAATAGGATGGACTAAATTTTTTGTAGGAATCTGATGGGTTTCAGCCAAATTTCTTAATATATTTTCTAAATTTGTGGCATTGAATTCTGAATCAGGAATTTTTGACCATTCTTCTTTAATTTTCTCTAAGTAGATATGAATATCGGGACTTTTACATACTTTTTTAACAGTTTCAGGATCATAATTTAGTTTATCTAAAAAGAAGTAATCTCCATATTCTCGAATCTGAGATAAGGTTTTTAATCTTTCTTGTAGAATAGAGATAACTTTTAAATAGTAATTTTTATCAAAATTGTTCTTATCGAACCATTCTGCCTCTTCTAAGAAGGGAAAAGTAAGCTCAGCTAATTTTTCTACAGAAAGTCTCCTTATATGTTGCGTGTTTATCCATTCAAGTTTTGTTATATCAAAGATACCTGGATTTTTAGTGACCCTTCTTAAATCAAAAAGTTCTATTAATTCTTCAATTGTATAGATTTCTTTATTTTCTTCTGGTGTCCATCCTAAAAGAGCAAGATAGTTGACTAAAGCTTCTGGTAAATATCCCATCTTTCTATATTCTGTAACGGATGTAACACCATGTCTTTTTGAAAGTTTAGATCGATCAGGACCAAGAAGTAAAGGTAAATGGGCAAACTCAGGTGGAGTCCAGTTAAGAGCATTATATATAAAAAGTTGTTTGGGAGTATTTGAGATATGATCTTCTCCTCTTATTACATGCGTGATTCCCATTGTGTAATCATCTACAACTACAGCAAAATTATAAGTAGGAATGCCATCTGATTTCATTATTACAAAATCTCCTATATCTTCATTATCAAATTCTATCTCACCTCTTATAATATCATTAAAAACAGTTTTACCTTCTGGTACTAATAGTCTTATGACAGGTTTTCTTCCTTCCCTTTCATATTTTGCTCTCTCTTCATCTGAGAGATATAAGCATTTTCTATCATATTTTGGGGGTCTTTTTTGGGCTAAGGCTTCTTGCCTTCTTTGTTCTAATTCTTCAGGTGTGCAATAACAATAATATGCTGAACCATTTTTAAGAAGCTCTTCTGCATATTTTCTATACAAATCTAATCTTTGAGTTTGGTAATATGGACCTTCATCCCAATATAGACCAAGCCAAGTTAATCCTTCCAAAATATTTTCTTCATATTCTTTTGATGATCTTTGTATGTCAGTATCCTCAATTCTTAATATAAATTTACCCTTGTTATGTCTCGCAAAAAGCCAGTTAAAAAGAGCAGTATGAGCAGTACCTACATGAAGATATCCAGTAGGACTTGGAGCTATTCTTACTC
This sequence comes from Dictyoglomaceae bacterium, assembly GCA_028276205.1. Lineage (GTDB taxonomy): Bacteria > Dictyoglomota > Dictyoglomia > Dictyoglomales > Dictyoglomaceae > Dictyoglomus. Next base: position 4,985 of record JAPYWU010000050.1, read on the forward strand.
TTACATTATCCATATATAGCCCAATCTCTCCCTTCTATTAAAGTATTTTGTATGAATATGTTACTTCTGCTGTGTTTCTTAACATAGCAGATACAGAGCAGTATTTTGTTTGAGAAAGATCTATAGCTTTTTTGATATTGGCTTCATTCAAATTTTCTCCTTTGAAAATATATTCAATATGTATTTTAGTATAAACCTTAGGATGTTCTTGGGCTCTTTCAGCTGTGATTTTCATCTCAAAGTGTTCCACCTTCTCTTTCATTTTATTTAAAATGGAGATTACATCCATACCTGTACATCCACCAAGAGCTACAAGTATAAGCTCCATGGGACGAGGTCCCTCATTATCTCCTCCATGATCTGGTGTAGAATCCATGACTATATTGAAGTTTGAAGGAGTAGTTCCTGTAAACTTCATTTTACCATTCCATACAACTCTTGTTTCCATTTCTTTTATCCTCCTTTCTTAAATTATTTTAAATACTTTTAAAGTATACAGAGTATTTAATTATTGTCAACGCTTTAATTATAAGCTAAAATAATTTCACAAACAAAATAATTAAAGGAGGCATAGAGATGGTAGAGAAATTAGATCAAATAGAAGTTCTAAAAAGCTTAGACCCCAAGGATATGTACTCAGCAGTTTATAATTTACCAGAGCAAATAGAAAAAGCTGCAGAAGTTTCTTATGCTACTCCAATAAAAAGTGTATCTGATAATATAGAGAAGGTTCTTGTACTTGGAATGGGTGGATCCGCTATAGGAGGCGATGTGTTACAAAGTGCTCTTTTTAAAGAGGCAAGATTTCCTATATATGTAAATAGAGATTATGATCTCCCTAATTGGGTGGATAGTAAAACCTTAGTATTTGCAGTTAGTTATTCAGGAAATACTGTAGAAACTTTAAATTCCGCTAAGGCTGCTTATGATAAAGGAGCCTCTGTTGTGGCAGTAACAAGTGGGGGGAAATTAAAGGAATTTGCAAATGAAAAAAATCTTACCTTGGTTGAAATACCCTCAGGCATGGCACCAAGAGCTGCCATAGGGTATGTAACAATTCCCTCTTTTGTAGTTTTGGAAAAAATAGGAGCAATATCTTCTAAAAAGTCAGATATAGAGGAGACTGTTAATTATCTTAAAAAGGTAAGAGAAAGCTTTAAGATAGAAGTACCAACAGAAGAAAATGTAGCCAAAAAAGTTGCAAAAATGATCTTTAAGCGTATTCCTGTTATTTATGCTGTAGAAGAAAAATGGAAGGTTGCAGCCTATAGATGGAAATGTCAAATTAATGAAAACTCAAAATATCCTGCATTTTATCACTTTTTCCCAGAGCTTAACCATAATGAAATTATGGCATGGGAAGCTATGGATGAAGTTATTAAACCATTAACTCTTATTTTCTTATACACATCCCTTGAGGGTGAAATGAAGATTAGAGTAGAGTTTATGAAGGAGAAGATTTCTGAAAGAGGAGTACCTATATTTATGTGGCAAGCTGAAGGAAAATCTCCTCTTACTCAGTTCTTTTCCATGACCTATTTGGGAGATTTTGCTACTGTATATCTTGCTTATTTGGCAGATAAGGATCCTTTCTCTATAGGATATATTAATGAACTTAAGATGAGAATAGGACAACCCTTAAGTTGAAGATATTAGCTCTATCTGACATTGAATCTCCAAACTTTTATGAGAAATTTGATATAACTCCATATAAAGGGGTGGAGGGGGTTATATCTTGTGGGGATGTTATGCCTGAACTTCTTACTTATATAGCTACTATGTTAAATGTGCCAGTTTTTTATGTATATGGTAATCACGATGAGATATATGAAAAGAGGCCTCCAGAAGGTTGTGAAAGTATTGATGGAAGAATAATAGAGTTTAAAGGAATGAAAATTTTGGGGCTTGGTGGTTCTATAAAATATAGTGAGGGAAAATTTCAATATACCGAAGAGGAAATGGAGTGGAGAATTAGAAGATTATTTTTCAGGTTAAGAAAAGGTGTAGATATAGTCGTAGCTCATTCTCCTCCTTTTGGAATTCATGAGGGAGATGATTTAGCTCATAAAGGTTTTAAAGCTTTTCTAAAATTAATAGAGAAATATCAACCTCAATATTTTCTTCATGGGCATACCCATATGAATTATGTTTATAATTCTAAAAGATTTGCAGAGCTTGGCAAAACAAAAATTATAAACTGTTCTGGGATAATTCTTTTGGACTTGTAAAAAAATGAGATTTTTAAAAAGATTTTTTAAAAATAGAAGACATTTAAAAAGCTTTGATGAAGTTCTAAAAGAAGAAGAAATTTCCGGATGGAGGGACTTAGGTTATCAAACTATTGAGGTTGATAAGATTGTAGGTAGTGTTGGAAGATATAAAGATTTTGATGAAGAATTTAGACCTTTAAAAGGTAGTTCAAAGAGCAGATTACAAGAGCTTGAAAATGCAATTTTGAGAGGAAAAATTCTCCCTCCTATTGAAGTTTATAAAATAAAAGATGAATATTATGTAGTTGATGGGAATCATAGAGTAGCTGTAGCTAAAAAATTAGGTCAAAAAGAAATTGATGCTCATGTAGTTGAATATATCCCTTCTGAAAATAGTATAGAGAATATACTACACAGAGAAAGATCAGATTTTGAGTTGATTACAGGATTAAGAGGAATAATTCTTACAGAAATAGGGCAATATAGAAAGCTTTTAAATCAAATTTTAGAACATAAATATTATATGAGTGAAAAAAGGGGAGAAGAGGTTAATATTAAAGAAGCAGCAAGGGATTGGTACAGAAATATTTATCTCCCAATTGTTAAGAAAATCCAGCAAGAAAGACTTTTAGATGCTTTTCCAGGAAGAACAGAAGCAGATCTTTATGTTTATATATCAGATCATAAATGGTTAGAAAGTCAGAAAAGAGGCTATGATATCGGATTTGATAAGGCTATTGAAGATTTTAAAAATTTAGTGCCAGGTACAACTTTAAAGGATAAAATTTTAGAGATCTTTAAAAGACCCTTTTAAAATAAAGAAAGTTGATTTTCTGAAGACTCTTCTTCTGGAAAAATTACTATTTTGCCATAAACACCATCATATCCAGGAATTATCTTTATTTTTCCTTGTCTCATAAGACATATGCCTTCGGCAATTTTTTCGCCAGAAATTCTATTTATATCCTCTAATGATGCATCCATTAAGATATTCAGCTCATTTCCAAGATTTGATGTGATTTTTATATATTCCCTTTGTACAATAGGTGATGAAGGATCTTTGTTTAAAGCTTGTCCAATAATCTCCTCTAATGGCACTAAATTTTTATAGGGTATTTTATTGGGTAAATATCCCTCCTCTCTATCAGCTAAATCTTCCACTCTATGTAGGACACCTATAGTTAGTGGTTTACCGCAAATGGGACATATTTTCCCTAACTTTATACTCTCTTTAGGGTGTAATGATATATTACAATTTCTATGACCATCAAAATGGTATTTTCCTTCTTCTGGGAAAAATTCTATAGTATATAAAAATTTATCTTTGTCTTGATTTTTAATAGCATTAAAAATATCTTTATAATTTAAATTACAATTAAATACATTAGCTTCTCTACCTATTTTATTTGGAGAATGGGCATCCGAATTTGAAACTAAACAAATCTTATCTAATTTACTCAGTCTCCAATTCATAGGAGGGTCACTACTTAATCCAGTCTCTATAGCAAAAATGTATTTAGAACAATCACCAAAGGCTTCTTCTATTGAGTCAAAACCTGATTTCGATCCAAATATGGAATACCAAGGTGTCCAAGCGTGGGCAGGTATTACATGAATATCTTCGGATAAATTCCAAAGTTGAGGAATAACTTTTTGTATGGGTTCACCTAAGGTTGGCCTTCCATCTGATGATAAATTACCATATTTTTCAAGTATGCGATTTATCTTATATGCTACCTCAAAAGAAGGAGCAAAAATAAGAAGATGAATCCTTCTTAATTTGTTATTTTGATTATATATAAAGCTTATTTCTGAGGATAAAATAAAATAAATGCAATTATAAGAATATATGCCATAATTTTCTTCTTTTAATTTATTTTTTAACTCGTCAAACCATAATGGATGTGTAAAATCACCAGTACCAAGAATATTTACCCCCTTAATCTTAGCCCATTTTGTGAGACCATAAAGATCCATTTCTTTACTTGTGGCCCTACTATATTT
>JAPYWU010000076.1 GCA_028276205.1 Dictyoglomaceae bacterium
TCATAAGTGGATTAAAGCGGTAGAGAAAATTATAAAGGAATCTAAAAGGTAAGGAGGAGTTATTATGGGGCGATATGATATTTTAGAGAGAATGATAGAGTGTGGAATAGTAGCAGTAATAAGGACAGATTCTCCCGAAGATTTACTGGATGTAACTAAAGCTTTATATGATGGGGGAATTATCTCTTTAGAGATTACAATGACTGTACCTTCAGCCATAGAATATTTACCTAAAGTGAAGAAAGCTCTTGGCAAAGACGCCATAGTTGGTATGGGTACAGTATTAGATTCAGAGACTGCAAGAATGGCTATCCTTGCTGGTGCAGATTTTATTGTTTCTCCAGTTTTAAAGAAAGAGATTATAAATTTGTGTCATAGGTATGATAAGATAGCTGTTCCTGGAGCTTATACACCTACAGAGATATTAACTGCTTGGGAGGAAGGGGCAGATGTGGTAAAGCTTTTTCCCGCAGACACATTAGGACCTAAGTATATAAAAGCTATACATGGGCCTATGCCATATATTAGAATATCTCCTACAGGAGGAGTGAGCTTGGAAAATGTGGGAGAATTTATTAAGGCTGGTGCTTGTTTTGTAGGAGTTGGGGGACATCTTGTAGATAAAAAGGTTATTGCAGAGAAAAAATTTGAAATATTAACGGAAAGGGCAAAAAGTTATATAGAGGAGATTAAAAAAGCAAGATCTTAATAAAATTTTAATTTTACAAAAAAGTTTTTTAAAGGCTGGAAGGATAAATTAATATCTTTCCAGCCTTTTTTTGTAATTAGTTTAATACCCTTATTGACATATACTATTTAAATCTGTACTATACATATTAAATAAAAGTTTCTTGATGAAATTATAACTGGTTTCTTAATAAAGTTTATAAAAAATTATTAGATAAGGGGGTTTATTCATGAGATTTGGTTATTTTGATAATGTAAGAAAAGAATATGTTATTACTAGGCCCGATACTCCGAGGGAATGGACTAATTATCTTGGATCTTTAGAATATGGAGCTATTATTACTAATAATGCTCAAGGTTATAGTTTTGTCAAATCAGGAGCAAGTGGAAGAATATTAAGAGGAAGATTCAATGTTCCACCTACCACAGCTCCTGGAAGATATATATATCTTAAGGATATGGAGAATGGAGATTATTGGTCTGCATCTTGGCTTCCTGTAAAAAAAGATTTATCAAAATACGAATCTATTTGTAGGCATGGTATTCTTTATACGATTATAACCTCGAAATACGACGGTATAGAAACTGAGACTTTATATTACGTTCCTTTAAATGAACTATATGAAGTATGGGCGATAAAGGTAAGAAATAATAGTGGAAGAAAGAGAAAAATTTCTCTTTTTAGTTATGCAGAGTTCACAAATGAGCCCAATGAAACTCAAGATTTAGTAAATATGCAATATACCCTTTTTATATCCAGAACATATTACAAAGATAATCTTATAATACAGACAATAAATGAAAATTATTCGGAAATCGGTAAAGTTATACCTCAAGAAGAAGGGATAAGTGGTAGAAGATTTAACAGATTTTTTGGAGTAATCGGAGAAAAAGTTGTTTCTTATGATGGTGACAGAGACAAATTTATAGGAAGTTATAGGGATTACTCAAATCCTATTGCAGTGGAAAGAGGAATGTGTGGTAATAGTCTAAATTATGGCAAAAATAGTTGCGCTGGTACTCAGGTTATTTTAGATTTAGAACCGGGGGAAGAAAAAGAAGTAATATATGTACTTGGTCAAGGTGCAGAGGCTACAGGTAGAAGGGTTATGGCAAAATATGAAGAAAAAGGTAGGGTTGAGAAGGAGTGGAATGAACTTAAGAATTATTGGCAATCAAAATTGGAAGGCTTTAAAGTTAAGACTCCTGATGAAAATTTTGATACCATGGTTAATATATGGAATGCATATCAATGTTTTATTACTTTCTTCTGGTCAAGAGCTGCCTCTATGATTTATGTGGGGCAAAGAGATGGGTATGGATATAGGGATACGGTACAAGATATACAAGGAATAATTCATCTTGAACCACAAGAGACAAAGAAAAGGTTGAGACTTATGTTAGCAGGACAAACCTCTAAAGGGGTAGCTTTGCCTTTAGTATTTTTTGATTATGAGATTAAACCCAATCAAGGCTTATCATTGGATAATCCGTATTATGTAAAGAGAACGGGATATACTGAATATAGATGTGATGATCATTTGTGGTTATATATTACCATTAGGCAGTATATTAAAGAAACTGGGGATTTGGCATTTTTGGATGAAATATTACCTTATTCTGATTATGGTGAAGATACAGTATATGAACATTTGAGAAAGGGTATATTATTTTCTCTTAGCAAATTAGGCAAACATGGATTAACTTTTGGTTTGGACGCTGATTGGAATGATACTTTAAGACTTGGAGAAGAGGGTGAGACAGTATTTGCATCCATGCAATTGTATCTTGCTCTAAAGATATTTGCTGAGTTTGCTGAAAGAAAAGGTAAAAAAGAAGATGTAGAATGGGCTGAGAAAGAAGCTAAAAAATTGTATGAAAATATTCAGAAATATGCTTGGGAAGAGGATAGATTTGTTAGAGGATTTATAGGAGATGAGGTAATTGGATCAAAAAAGAATACTGAGGCAAGTTTTTGGCTTAATCCTCAAGTATGGGCTGTACTGAGTGGGGTGGCTACAGAAGAACAAGCAAAGATTTCAATGGACAATGTGGAAAAAATACTTAACACAGACTATGGAGCCATGATTATGTATCCACCTGTAAGAACTTGGGGATTTCCTGTATTTAGAATGATTCTATTCAATCCAGGAATGAAGGAAAATGCAGGGATTTTCTGTCATCCCCAAGGATGGCTTATAAAAGCAGAGACCATTCTTGGTAATGGAGATAGAGCTTTTAAATATTATCAAGAAGTAAATCCAGCCAATATGAATGATAAGGCTGAAATAAGAGAGGCAGAACCTTATGTCCATTGTCAATTTGTAGAGGGAAAAGATAGTCCATATCATGGAAGAGCCCATGTACATTGGTTAACAGGTACAGCATCCAGTATGATGGTAGCTGCAGTAGAGGGAATACTTGGTATAAAGCCTGATTATGATGGTATAGTAATTGATCCCTGTGTGCCATCTCATTGGAAAGAGTTTTATATAGAGAAAGTTTTTAGGGGTAAAAAGTTGAGAATTAAGGTGGAAAATCCAAATGGGGTACAAAAGGGTGTAAAAACTATTAATCTCAATGGAAAAGAAATTAGGGGTAATTTTATTTTGGAAAAAGATTTGGCGGATGATAATGAAATAATAGTAATTATGGGATAAAGGAGGAGAATAAAAAATGAGATTTGGATATTTTGATGATAAAAATAGGGAGTATGTTATAACAACCCCTCAAACTCCATTTCCTTGGATTAACTATTTAGGGGTTGAGGATTTCTTTTCCATAATTTCAAATACAGCAGGAGGTTATTGTTTCTACAAGGATGCAAGGCTTAGAAGAATATTAAGGTTTAGATATAATAATGTGCCTTTAGATAATGGAGGAAGATATTTCTATATTTGGGAAAATGGAGATTTTTGGAATCCGTCATGGAAACCTGCAAAAAAGGATTTAGATAAATATGAGTGTAGACATGGACTATCATATACAAAGATATATGGTGAAAAAAATGGAATTTCTGCTGAGATACTTTTCTTTGTGCCTTTGAAGTTTAACGGTGAGATACATAAATTGACACTAAAAAATAACTCTAATACTAAGAGATATTTAAAACTCTTTTCTTTTGTGGAATGGTGTTTATGGAATGCTTGGGATGATCAGACTAATTTTCAAAGGAATCTTTCTACAGGTGAGGTAGAAATAGAAGGATCAGTTATATATCATAAGACAGAATATAGGGAGAGAAGAAATCATTATGCTTTTTATTCTGTAAATGTGCCAATTCAGGGTTTTGATACTGACAGAGATACATTTATTGGTATGTATAATGGTTTTGATGAACCAAGAGCTGTTATTGAAGGTAGAGCATTTAACTCTGTAGCAGAAGGATGGGCACCTATTGCATCTCATTATATTGAGGTTAATTTAGAACCCGGTGAATCTAAGGATTTTGTATTTGTGTTAGGTTATGTTGAAAACCCTGATGAGGAAAAATGGGAAAGGCCAGGAGTAATTAATAAGAAGAGAGCTTACGAAATGATAGAAAGATATAAAGATGTGAAATCTGTTGATAAAGCCTTTTTGGAATTAAAAGAGTATTGGGACGAGATATTATCAAATTATCAAATTAATCATGATGATGAGATTCTTTCAAGGATTGTTAACATATGGAATCAATATCAATGTATGATTACTTTTAATGTAGCAAGAAGTGCATCATATTTTGAATCAGGAATAAGTAGAGGAATAGGCTTCAGAGATTCAAATCAAGATATCTTAGGTTCTGTACATATGATTCCAAGTAGAGTAAGGGAGAGAATTTTGGATCTTGCTTCAACTATGTTTGAAGATGGTAGTTGTTATCATCAATATCAACCATTGACAAAGAGAGGAAACAACGATATAGGAAGTGGTTTTAATGATGATCCTTTATGGATTATTCTTTCCACAGGAGCCTATATAAAAGAGACTGGGGATTTTGATATATTAAAAGAAGTAATTCCTTATAATAATGATGAGAATAGGAAGGGTACACTATTTGAACATATTAAGAAAGCTTATCATCATGTAACAAATAATTTAGGACCACATGGTTTGCCTCTTATAGGAAGAGCAGACTGGAATGATTGTCTTAATCTTAATTGTTTCTCAAAAACTCCTGATGAGTCTTTTCAGACTACTTCTAATGTAGAAGGTGGTACTGCAGAGTCAGTATTTATAGCAGGTCTTTTTGTATATGCTACACCAGATTATATAAGAATGTGTAAAGAAATGGGAGAAGAAGAGGAGGCTAAGTGGGCTGAAGAAGCAAGTAAACAAATGATTGAAGCGATTAATAAGTATGGATGGGATGGAGAATGGTTCCTGAGGGCTTATGATTATTTTGGTAGAAAAGTAGGTAGCAAAGAATGTGAGGAAGGAAAGATATTTATAGAACCTCAAGGTATATGTACCATGGCAGGTATTGGAGTAGAAGATGGAAGAGCTAAATCTGCCTTAGATTCTTGTATTAAGTATTTAGATACAAAATATGGTATGGTTTTACAACAACCAGCTTACTCCAGATATTATATAGAATTGGGTGAGATTTCTTCTTACCCACCAGGATACAAGGAAAATGCAGGAATATTTTGCCATAATAATCCATGGGTAGGTATAGGAGAGACGGTAATAGGTAGAGGAAGAAGAGCTTTTGAAGTATATAGGAAGATTACACCTGCATATTTTGAGGATGAAAGTGAGATCCATAAGATGGAACCATATGTATATTGTCAAATGGTAGCTGGAAAAGATGCTAAAAGACATGGGGAAGGTAAAAATTCATGGCTTACTGGTACTGCATCTTGGGCTTTCGTGTTGATATCTCAATTTGTATTGGGTATAAGACCAGATTATGATGGTCTAAGAATAGACCCCTGTATTCCTGAAGATTGGAAAGAATTTAGAGTGGTGAGAAAATTCAGAGGGGCTGTATATGATATAAAGATAGAAAATAGTAAAGGAGTTTCAAAAGGTGTAAAAAGAATATTATTGGATGGAAAAGATATAGAAGGAAATATATTACCTGTTTTGAATGATGGGAAAATTCATCAGGTGATAGTAGAAATGGGTTAATTTATCAATAAATAAAATTTTTGAATAAAAAGGGGAGAAAGTAAAATTTTTCTCCCCTTTTTATTTTTTATAAAATATATTAAACTACAAAAAGAATATCCTTAGGGGGTATTAATGAGTATGGAAGTTGTTGAATATAATAGTGAATTTCTCAAAATTGAATTCGTAACCTCTAAAATAGTGAGATTTCACTTTTCAAAGGATAGAATTTGGAAGAAAAATTATTCTTTTTGTGTTAACTTGGAAAAGTTTGAGGAAGTTGATTATGAACATAGGGAGGATAATAGGGCTCATTATTTTTTAACTTCAGATTTAAATATTGTGATATACAAAAATCCAAATAGAATCCAAATATATGATAGGAAAGGTAATTTGATAAACTCTGATTATAGGGATTTAGGTTACGTAAAGAAAGGAGAAGGTATATATTCATATAAAGAGATAGGAAGAGAGAAAGCTTTTCTTGGATTTGGAGAAAGAATAGGGTCACTTAATAAGAAGGGTAAAAGAATCATAAACTGGAATACAGATGAGCCAAATCATGAATTTGATAGAGATCCCTTGTATCAATCTCATCCTTTTTTTCTTGCATACTCAAATTTGAGTTATGGTCTTTTTTATGATAGTACCGCTTTTAGTTATTTTGATATGGGATTTGAAAGTAAAAATTACTATTATTTTTTTACCGAAGATGACGAATTAGATTATTATTTTATATTTGGACCTTCTCCTAAGGAAGTTATAGAGAATTATACTTATCTTACAGGAAGGTGCTATATGCCTCCTTTATGGTCTCTTGGTTTACACCAATCCAGATGGAGTTATGATTCAGAGGATAAGGTTTATAAAATTGCTGAATTGTTTAGAAAAAAGAATATTCCATGTGATGCTTTATATTTAGATATTGATTATATGGAAGGTTATAGGGTTTTTACAGTTAACAGGAAAAGATTTCCTAATTTTGAAAAGATGATTGAAGATTTAAAAAAATTAGGATTTAAGGTTGTTATTATTATAGATCCTGGGATCAAAATGGATAAGAAGTATAAGATTTATATTGAAGGATTAAAAGAGGGATTTTTTTGCAAGAAGAAAACAGGTGAGATTTTT
>JAPYWU010000051.1 GCA_028276205.1 Dictyoglomaceae bacterium
TTATCTCCTCCTAAAATTTGGTTTTGATTATAAAAAAACTTAAAAAATAAATACTTCATAGATTATATTTAAAATGGAGCCCACGACCGGGATCGAACCGGTGACCTTACCCTTACCAAGGGTACGCTCTGCCGACTGAGCTACGTGGGCCCACTTAATATAAAAATTGGTTGCGGGGGAGGGATTTGAACCCTCGACCTCCGGGTTATGAGCCCGGTGAGCTACCTGGCTGCTCTACCCCGCGATATTAAATGGTGGGGAGGGAGGGATTTGAACCCCCGAAGGCGTCCGCCAGCAGATTTACAGTCTGCCCCCTTTGGCCACTTGGGTACCTCCCCATATTCACACATTTTATGGAGCCGAGGAAGGGATTCGAACCCCCGACCCGCTGATTACAAATCAGCTGCTCTGCCGCTGAGCTACCTCGGCTCATATTTATCTTTTGTAAACTTATTTTAACTGGACATTGAAAAGTATATACATAAATCTAATCTAAGTCAAGGGGCAGGCTTATTTTTTATAACAGTAATTAATGATATAATTAAAAAGGTTTTTGGTAATTTATTAAGCTATTTTAAAGGAGGGATTTTATATATGGAAGAATTATCAGAAATAAAATTAGAAGACTCAGATCTATCATTAACCACAGATGCTCTTGTTTACGGTGCTGTCCTAAGTGAGGATAAAGATGGTCTATGGTTAGATATTGGTAAAAAATATGATGCATTTTTACCATATACCGAATTATCTAAGGAATTAAAATCCAAGATTGAGAAGAAACAAAAGGTAGATAAAATACTCGTTATTATTCAGCATATTAATTTTAAAGACGGTGTTATTTTAGTATCTAACAAAAAAGCTATCGAAAATAAAATATGGGAAGAGTTAATGTGGGCATATGAAAATGAAAAACCTATAAGAGGTAAGGTAATTGATTATCAAGATAGACAATTTATTATTGAAATTGAAAATGAAATTACTGGAATAATACCACAGAGAGATATAGATATACCGCCATTTAAGCCTCCAAAATTTTATTTAAACAAAAAAGTGGAAGGAAAAATAGTAAAAATTAATCCGGAAAGGAGACAACTAATTATATCCGTTAGAAAATTGTTGGAGAAGGAACAAGAAGAAAAAAGATTAGATCTATGGGAAAAAATCAAAAATTCTGATATCGTGAGAGGTAAGATCATAAAAGTGGAAGATGACAAAATAACAGTAGAACTTGGTTTTGGAATAATCGGAACTATCAATTACGATGAATTATCCTGGTTTCCTATCAAAAATGTTAAAAGATTTTTTGATGTTGGGGATATTGTTAAAGCTAAGATTTTAAAGTTAAATGATGAGTCAAAAACAGCAGAACTCAGTATTAAACAAACACAACCAAATCCATGGAGTGTATTTAAAGAAAAATATCCAGTGGGAAGTATTACAGAAGGAGAAATAATTAAAATTACAAATGGAATTCTTGTTAAAATAGACAATTTATTAGGATATGTACCTCAAAATGAGATCACATGGGGAAGAGTTAGTGAAGAAAAGGAAAAATTTAAAGTAGGAGACAAAATAAAAGTAAAGGTATTATCAGTCGATGATGAGAAGCAAAGAATCACGTTAAGTATAAAGCAAACAGAGCCTTATCCCTGGGAAGTGATTGATGATATTCTAAAAGTAGATGATATAACAAAAGGTAAAATTACTAATATTACAGACTTTGGAATCTTCTTAGAAATAAAACCAGGCTTAGAAGGTTTAATTCCCAAAAGATACATCTCTTGGGAAAGGATAGATGACCTTTCTACTTTCTTTAAAATAGGAGATGTAATAGAGGTTAAAGTTATAAATATTGATAAGGAAAATAGAAAACTTACCTTAAGTAGAAGAGACTTATTAAAAGATCCTTGGGAAGACATAGAAAAGAGATATAAAGAAGGAGATAACATAAAAGGAAAGATTGTAGAAAAAACAAAAGATGGAATAATTATAGAAATTGAACCAGGCATAGAAGGCTTCCTACCTCAAAATCAAATATACCTTGATAAAGAAGTTAATGAGGACATTACTGATTATGTAGAAGCTAAAATCATAAAAATAAATACTCAAAACAGAAAAATTATTCTTTCGAGAAAAGCTTTATTAAAAGAGAGATTAGAAAAAGAAATTAAAGAACAACTAAAAGAATTCACTCCTCCACCTTTAACATTGGGTGAAATATTAAAGCTCAAAAATATTAAATAGTAAAAAAATACCCCCTCTTCTAAAATAACAAAAGAGGGGGTATTTTTTTACCTAGACATGATAATTTCCAAAATTCTTGTAATTTTTCTATCTAACAAAGCAATCTTTTGATCTAAATCTTGAAAGTTTAAAGTTGTAGATTGTTTTTCTGCTACTTTTTTAACTTCTTCTAATAATGATGTTTCTTGTGTTCTTAAAACTCTCAACATCTCTGATATTTCTCTTATTTCTCTTCTCAAACTTTCTTCCTTATTGGACAATTCTTCTATTTTTTTATTTATCTCATATATTTCTGTAATTTTACCTTGAGATGAACTTAAAAGTCTATATAAGAACACAAGAAAAACAATAATTACTCCAAAAATAACAAAATCTAAAATTCTACTAATATTAATCACCATTCTTCTTATTCCCCCTCACAAACATTTTTAAATAGTATTTGGATTTATCTGTTATACTTATAAAATATATCATACAAGGAGGAAATAGTAAACTATGATATTTAAAACACATTTAGCCTTAAATTATTTAGTTCTACAAAGCATTCTCAAACTATCAGACGGGATGCAAGAAAAGATACTAACTCCTTGGGGTATTGGCACTATTATAGGAACAACCATTGGTACTTTTGTACCAGATATCGATGCGCCTCATTCAGAGGTCTCAAAAAGACTTCTTCCAGCAAAAACACTCCTCAACTTACTCCTTCCTATTTTGTCTATTTTTTCCAGTTTGGCTTTATCTTTATTTATATATTCTAAAACTGGAATAAATTATATGTATGACAAAATAATCCTATTTTTCATCATTTTGATGACATTATTTTTAATTCTATCTTTGCTTTTTAAAGTTTTACTAAAGCCCCTCTTCGTACATAGAGGGTTTCTTCATAGTATATGGGGTCTGTTAATTATAAATTTCTTCTTGTCAATAATGTATATTAATAACCTTAAAACTATTCCATTAAGCATTATAAACATGTATAATGGATTTTATATAGGAATGAATATTGGCTATTTAGGCCACTTAATAGGTGATATGATGACATTTCACGGAATTAATCCCTTATTTCCTATAAAATGGAAAATAAGTCTGAAAATATTTCGAACAAATAGTTTAGAAGAAAAGATTTTTATGATTATTTTGATAATAGTCAATATAATCTTTTTTCTTGCAAATATATTTAAAGTTTAGGAGGTAAACTATGATTGACATCAAAGCATTAAGAGAAAATCCTGATGTAATGAAAGAAAATATCATATTAAGAAACTTAGACCCAGAAAAATACAATGTAGACTATATCCTAGAATTAGATTCTAAAAGAAGAGAACTCCAAAAAGAATTAGATAACCTAAGATCACTAAGAAATAAAATATCTCAAGAAATAGGCAAAAAAGTAGGACAAGAAAAGGAGAATTTAATCAAAGAAGCTAAAGAATTAAAAGAAAAAATAGAAAAGATTGAAGAAGACTTCAAAAATATTGAGAAAGAGCTTTATCAACGTCTTTGGCAACTTCCCAATTTTCTTTCACCAAAAGCTCCAAGAGGAAAAGACGAAAATGATAATATAGAAATCAAAAGATGGGGTGAAATTAAAAAATTCAATTTTACTCCTAAGGACCACTTAGACTTAGGTATAATGAACGATTTATTAGATTTTGAAAGAGGTAGTAAGGTTACTGGATCAAACTTCTATTATTTAAAAAATGAAGCTGTAATATTAGAATTTGCTCTTATGCAGATGGTTATAGATACTTTAGTTCCAGAAGGTTTTAAAATATTTATTACTCCAGACTTGGCAAAAATGGAAATCATCGATGGAATAGGTTTCCAACCAAGAGGACCTGAAGCCCAGATTTATAGAATAGAAAATTTTGATTTAGGCCTTATTGCAACCGCAGAGATAACCTTGGGTGGCTATCACAAAGATGAAATTTTAGATGAGTTAGATCTTCCACTCAAATATTTAGGCTTTTCTCACTGTTTTAGGACAGAGGCAGGAGCATATGGAAGATATAATAGAGGTCTTTATAGAGTCCATCAATTTAGTAAGGCAGAAATATTTATTATATGCAGACCTGAAGATTCAGAAGATATGCATGAATACATATTGGGTTTAGAAGAAAAAATCTTTCAAAAATTAGAAATACCATATAGAGTTTTAGATATTTGCTCTGGTGATTTAGGAGCACCTGCTGCAAGAAAATTTGACATTGAGGCATGGATGCCAGGAAGAGGAGATTTTGGAGAGGTAACAAGCTGTTCAAATTGCACAGACTACCAAGCAAGAAGACTAAATATAAGATTTAGAAGGGTAACAGGAGAAGTAGAATATGTACATATGCTAAATGGTACAGCTATTGCAATTTCAAGAGCATTAATTGCTATCTTTGAGAATTATCAACAAGAAGACGGAAGTATTTTAATTCCAAAAGCCCTTCAACCTTATACCTTAGGCATTAAAGAAATTAAACCTAAAGCATAAAAGAAGCCCCCTATTTTTAGGGGGCTTCTTTTTTTAATAACACTTTGAATAACCACAAACTCTACACGTCAAGCATCCTTCTAGCATTTGAAGAGGTGCACCACACTCTGGACATGGAACTCCTGAATAGGAACTTTCTTTATCTGAAGATTTAGGCATAATTACTAAATTATTATGAGAGGAGGTATTTCCAACACCTTCTTTTAGTCCTAAATATTTTTCTAATGCTTTTGCAATTGCATCAGAACAAGAGAAGATAAAATCACCCTCTTCTGATCTTGCAGGATTAGGACATCTTATTCCCTTTAACTGTTTAATAATAGAATTTATATCCACACCACTTCTTAAGGCTAAAGAGATTAGTCTTGATATTGCTTCAGTTTGGGATGCTGCACACCCACCTGCTTTACCTAAGGTTGAAAAAACTTCGCATATCCCAAATTCATCTTCATTAACTGTCACATATAGATTACCACAACCAGTCTTTATCTTTATAGTTGCACCACGGGTTATATTAGGGCGTGGTCGTGGTCTTAACTTATGTCCTGTTACATCCTCTTTTGTCTCTTTCGTTTCCACACTTAAAACTTGCTCTGTTCTTGACTTATCCCTATATACAGTTATTCCTTTCAAACCCAATTCATAAGCCATTAAATAAATTTTTCTTATATCATCTTTAGTAGCTGATTGTCTTAAATTTACAGTTTTTGAGACAGCATTATCTACATATTTTTGAAATGCAGCTTGCATCAAAACATGATCTTCATAGTCTATATCTAAGGCTGTAACAAACAATTTTCTTATTTTTTCTGGTATTTCTTTCATATCTTGAATGGTACCTTTTTCTAATATCTTTTCTATTATTTCTTCTGAATATATCCCTTCCTTTATTAATGCTTCTTTAAATAAAGGATAAACCTCATTCCATTCCCCTAAGCTTACTTTTCTTTTATATGCTAAGGCAAAAATAGGCTCGATACCAGAAGAGGCATTAGCTATTATACTAATACTTCCTGTAGGGGCAATAGTGGTTAGTGTAGCATTTCTTATTTTTAACTCCATATCCTTATAAATACTTTTTTCCCAATTTGGGAAAACTCCTCTTTTTTCTGCAAGATTTAAAGAAGCATTCCTTGCTTCATAAAGGATAAATTTCATAATTTCTTCTGCTATATCTCTTGCATCCTGAGTATTATAGGGAATTTCAAGAAGAATCAAAAGGTCATAAAAACCCATAACACCAAGGCCAATTTTTCTATTAGCCTTTGTAATCTCTTCTATTTGCTTTAAAGGATAGGAATTAGCGTCAATAACATTATCTAAAAAGTGAACTGCTTTATGTACTGTTTCTCTTAATTTATCCCAATCAATTTCATTCTTCTCACCATTACTCTTAACCATTTTACCAAGATTTATAGAACCTAAATTACAAGATTCAAAAGGAAGTAAAGGTTGCTCACCACAAGGGTTTGTAGCTTCAATCTCTCCTACTTTAGGTGTTGGATTCTTCCTATTAATTTCATCAATAAAGACCACACCAGGTTCTCCATTTTTCCAGGCCTGTTCTACAATAAGATCAAATATTTCTCTTGCCTTCACCTTTTTAACAACTTCTTTATTTCTCGGATTTATCAATTCAAAGTCATCATCCTTCAAAACAGCTTCCATAAATTTATCTGTAATAGCAACAGATATATTAAAGTTGGACAATACCCCTTCTTTATCTTTACAAGTGATAAATTCAAAAATATCAGGATGATCGACGCGAAGAATTCCCATATTAGCACCTCTTCTTACACCGCCCTGCTTTATTGTATCTGTTGCTGCATCATAGACCTTCATAAAACTTACTGGTCCAGAAGCTACACCTCCAGTTGTTCTAACAATATCACCCTTAGGGCGAAGGCGAGAAAATGAAAATCCAGTACCTCCTCCAGACTGATGTATTAAAGCTGCATATTTTAATCCATCAAATATACTCACTAATGAATCCTCAATTGGTATAACAAAACATGCTGATAGTTGTCCTAATGGTCTACCAGCATTCATAAGTGTAGGTGAATTAGGAAGAAACTCTAAAGAAACCATCATATCATAAAATTTTTCTTTTGTTTCTTCCCAATTAGCATTAGGGTCATAAATAAGATCTATTTTAGCAATACTTTCAGAAACTCTCTCAAACATCTCCTCTGGAGTCTCAACAACATTTCCATACTCATCTTTTTTGAGATATCTCTTTTGTAATATATTTAAAGCTTGCTCAGTTAACTCTACCTTCTTCATTTTTATTTACTCCCTTTCCCTTTAAGTTTTTCCACTTCATCTAACAGACTCTTTAGAGATTCATCGTTAGGCTTATATTTAAGTCCTTCTTTTATAATCTTTTCAGCCATATCCACCTTTCCTTTTTGTATTAAGACATAAGCAAGATTAGAATAAGCTTGAATATAATCAATTTTAGTGCTTATCGCTTTTGAGAACCAATACTCAGCACTATCATAATCACCCAACATATAATAACAAGCCCCAATATTATTCATAGCCTCAAAAGAATTAGGATTTGACTCTAATGCTTTTTTGAAAAACTCTATAGCTTTCTGATAATCTTTATTATTGTAATAATCAAGGCCTCTTTGTACTAAAACTTTGTCATTTAATTTTATTTGGGGTAGAGATTTTTTAATTCCCCAATCTTTATAAACCACCTTTAAAAGTTCTAAAACTTTATTGTCATAAGGATCATAAGAAAGTGCTTTCAATAATAATTCCTCAGCCTTTTTATAATTTTTTAATTTGTAATAAATTAATCCTAAATTGAAATATAAATCTTTACTGTCTGGTTTTTGAGCAAGTAGTTTTTCATAAATATTTTTTGCTTCCTCGTATTTTCCATCTTCATAATAATATTGTGCCAGATAATTCAATGCTTCTTCATGATTAGGATCTATTTCCAATATCCTTTTTGCAATTTCTATCACTTTATTCCGATCCTTCAAATCAAAAGAATATAATCTCATCAAATTCTCCATGGGCGGTACCGAATATTTATCATAGGATAGAGCTTTATATAAATTCTCTTCTGCCTTATATAGCAGACTTTTATCTTTTTCTCCTAAATAATGATAGGACTGCGCATAAAATGCTCCCACAAGATTATATGTTAATGACCTGTAATATGCATTCTTAAGCATACCATCAATATGATGCAAACCTCTATTAAAGGCAAAATTTTTATCATCTTCATTAGTAGTAGCTCCCATTATATTTAAATAGGCCTTTACTGCTGCTTCTCTAAATGCTGATTCCTGAGGACGAAGCCTAATTGCTTCTTCAAATAAAGCTGATGCCTTTCCTGGATCTCCTGAAACGGAGTAATCTAAACCGAATCTATAAAATACCTCTGCTCTGAAAAATCTTGCAGATATAAAAATGCTAAATAAACTTATAAAAGTAAACATAAGAAATAGAATACTTTTGAATATATAAGATAAATTCCCGACATTTATCTTCCATACTTTATCAGAAGCAAAAAATTTATAGGATAGAAGTATAAAAGCAGTAAGAGACCAAAAGTAAAGATATGTGGCTGATAATCCAAAAAGGACAAAACTTTGGATGATAAAACCAATCCACCCTGAAATAACCCCTAAAAATAATATCTTCTCCGAATTAGGAATTTTATCAAGCATGTAAATTCCATATCTGAAAGTATTTATTAATATCATACAAAAGGTTATAAGACCAAAAATCCCAAGAGGGAAAAGAATATCAAGAAATTCATTATGTTCTCTATCTGGATATCCTTTACCCCTATCATATCTTGCAAGATCTAAGGATTTGTATGGAGTAAAATTGAAAGAGAAAGTTTCAGGACCAAGTCCTATTAGTAACCTTGGTGATTTTAAAATTTTATCATTAAAAAGATGAATACTATCTCTCCACGTTAATACACGAGGATTTGCCTGCGTAACTCCCAATCCTGCACCAATACTTTGAAATCTTTCTTTTAGAGAGAAAACCCCTAAATTTTGTCTTTTTATATAGAATTCTTGTTCTGTAAAATAGAAAATTCCTATTGTAAATATCATTCCTATGATTAGCAATATTGTGATTAAAGTATTTTTCTTTATAAGATTTCTATTTTTTAAAAACATATATCCATAAAAGAAGATCAGTGATAGCATGAAGGCTATCCAAGCACCACGTGTATAACTC
>JAPYWU010000052.1 GCA_028276205.1 Dictyoglomaceae bacterium
TACCTGCATCATTTATATAAAATTCCTTTTCTGTGTTCCAACCTATTCTTCTAAATAGATTGGCTAATGAATCGCCAATGGTTACCCCTCTTGCATGGGCAATATGCATAGGTCCTGTGGGATTTATACTACCAAATTCTAACTGTATTTTTCTCTTTTTAGGGGGTATTTTTACAAGCTCATCCAAATTTTTTCTTATATCTTTTATGGTTTCCCACAGAGCTTTTTCATTTAGAAAAAAGTTTATAAAGCCAGGTCCTGCAACTTCAACTTTTTCAATTAAGGGAGAACCTTCTAAAAATGTAACTAATTTTTCTGCTATTAATCTTGGGGGTTTTTTATTTTTTTGAGCTATCTGAAGAGCTACAGCGGTTGCATAGTCCCCATATTCTTTTTGTTTTGGGACCTCTATGATAATTTCAATCTCATCAGTATTTATATTCTCAGTCTCTTCATATTTTTTTATAGCTTTTTCTACTAAGTTAAGTATATGTTTTCTCATACTTTCTTACTCCCTATAATTTATTTTGTAAAACTATTTTAATAATATAACCTATAACCTCTCAGGATGCAACTTTTAGTAAAAATTGAAGTTTTATCTATACTGATTTAAAATTTATCTATGATGGAGGAATTGTATAAGGGAATAAAAGAAAAAATAGAGAATTTTCCAGATTCACCTGGGGTATATCTTTTTATTGATTATACAGGAAAAGTAATTTATGTAGGAAAGGCAAAGAACCTAAGAAAAAGGGTAATGTCATACTTAACTGATGATTCTCCAAAGGCAAAGTACATATTAAGAAAATCTAAGGATGTTAACTACTATGTTACGGATTCGGAAACTGAGGCTTTAATTCTTGAATCTGTTTTGATTAAAAAATATAAACCTATAATGAATGTGCAACTAAGGGATGATAAGCAGTATCCATTGTTAAAACTTACTTTAAATGAGGAATATCCAAGATTGATTAAAACTAGAAGATTTGAAGACGATGGAGCTAAATATCTTGGTCCATATCCTCAAAGTAGTACTGTAAGAGAAACCATATCTCTCGTAAAGAAAATATTTAATTTGAGATCTTGTAATTGGAACTTACCCAAAAGTAAGCCTAAAAGACCCTGTCTTAATTATTATATAGGTAATTGTAAGGCTCCATGTCAGGGATATGTGAGTAAAGAAGAGTATTGGGATATGGTAAAAGATGTGCTTTCCTTTCTGGAAGGTAAATATGAAAAGATAATTGAAAAATTGTTTGTAGAGATGAAGAATTATTCAGATAAATTAGAGTTTGAGAAAGCAGCAAAAGTTAGAGATAAGATAAAGACCCTTCAGAATTTAGGTGAGAGACAAAAAATTATTTCTTTTAATAATGAAAACAAAGATCTTATTCAATTATATATTGAGGATCACAAAGCCAAAATTTTGGTATATCTTGTAAGAGAAGGTAAACTAATAGAAAAAAGAATATTTACCTTGAATCTTTCTTATGATTTTGTCAAAGATGAAATAATTAGAGCTTTTATACTCCAATATTACCTTAATAGAGAAATTCCAGATATCATTGTAATTCCTCAAGAAATATCTTATGAGGATTTTGATATTATTAAGTATCTTTCAGATAAGAGAGGAGCACCTGTTAATTTAAGACTACCTATAAATGAGGATGAAAGTAAACTTTTAGAAATGGCTTTGAAGGATCTGAGTATGGAAAGCTTAAAATCAGAGAAAGTATGGTCAGCCCTTATAGAATTGCAAAAATTATTTGGTCTTGATGATATACCATTATCTATAGAAGGTTTTGATATTTCAAATCTTCAAGGTAAAGAGGCTGTAGGATCTAAGGTCTTCTTTTTTAAGGGTTTTCCTGATAAGGATAGGTATAGACGATATAAGATAAAATATGTGGAAGAATCTCCAAATGATTTTTTAATGCTTCAAGAGGTATTAAGAAGAAGATTAAGAAGGGTAGATGAAGATCCTTTGGCAGATATTGTACTTATTGATGGAGGAAAAGGACAATTAAGCTCTGCAATGGAAGTGTTTAATGAGATAGGTATAAAGCCTAAATTAATAATAGCTCTTGCTAAGGAAAATGAAGAGATTTTTCTCCCAAATAGATCAAAACCAATTATTCTTCCAAAGGACTCCCATGCTCTTCATTTATTACAACAAGTAAGAGACGAAGCTCACAGATTTGCTATCTCTTATCATAGAAAGCTTCATAGAAAAAAGATATTAGAACCTTCCTTAATGAAGATTCCAGGAGTTGGGGATAAGAGATGGAAAATACTTATGGAACATTTTTCGTCTATAGAAGATATTAAAAAGGCTTCTTTAGAAGATTTGAAGAATATTCCAGGAATACCTGAAAAAGTTGCTGAAAAAATTTATATGTATTTTAATAGGTAACTTTAAAGTATTTTTAATACTTTAACTTTTGACAATTTTTTATAAAAGGAGTATACATTTTAAAAAATATATTCCTTTTCCTAAAAGGAGGTTGTGAAATATGGAAATATTTACAGGAACAGATAAAGTAAAAAGAGGTCTTGCTCAGATGTTAAAAGGTGGAGTTATTATGGATGTTACTAATGCTGAGCAAGCTGAAATAGCAGAGGAAGCTGGAGCTGTCGCTGTAATGGCATTGGAGAGGGTACCTGCTGATATTAGAGCCCAGGGTGGAGTGGCAAGAATGGCGGATCCAAAGAAGATAAAAGAGATAATGTCTGCTGTTAGTATACCTGTTATGGCTAAGGTAAGGATTGGGCATTTTGTAGAAGCTCAGATTCTTGAAGCCTTAGGTGTAGACTTTATTGATGAGAGTGAAGTTTTGACGCCTGCTGATGAAAAATATCATATAAATAAACATGCCTTTAAAATTCCTTTTGTTTGTGGAGCCAGAGATTTAGGAGAGGCCTTAAGGAGAATTGCAGAAGGTGCAGCTATGATACGTACTAAGGGCGAAGCTGGTACAGGAAATGTGGTAGAAGCAGTGAGACATATGAGACAAATCATGGACGAAATAAGATCTTTAGTGTTACTACCTGATGATGAATTGGTAACAAAAGCTAAAGAGTTAGGTGCTCCTTTAGAGGTTTTAATGGAAACAAAAAGTCTTGGTAGACTCCCAGTAGTAAATTTTGCTGCGGGAGGAATAGCTACACCTGCTGATGCAGCTTTAATGATGCATCTTGGTGCAGATGGTGTATTTGTTGGATCTGGAATTTTCAAGTCTAAGGATCCAAGAAAAAGAGCAAGGGCAATAGTTCTTGCAGTAACTTACTATGATGATCCTTATGTTTTAGCAGAAATTTCTGAGGATTTAGGAGAACCTATGCCTGGTATTGACATAAGAAAGTTAAATGAAACCGAATTACTACAAACAAGAGGTTGGTAAAATGAGGATAGGTATACTTTCTATTCAAGGTTCTATAGTTGAACATAAAAATATGCTTAAAAAGTTGGATGTAGATACCATACTTGTAAAAAAACCGGAGGATTTGGATAAGATTGATGGAATTATTATACCGGGTGGAGAAAGTACAACCTTTTTAACTGTCCTTGAAAATACAGGATTGTTTAAAAAACTTCAAGATGCTCTAAAAAATGGCCTTCCTGCAATGGGAACTTGTGCTGGCTTAATTCTTCTTGCAAAAAGGATAGAAAATCATCCTCATCAGAAAACTTTGGGAGTATTAGATATTACAGTTTCAAGAAATGCATATGGAAGGCAAAGAGAAAGCTTTACCACCTATTTAGATATTCCAGCTATAGGTGATAAACCTTTTGAGGCTGTTTTTATAAGGGCACCTCAGATATTGGATGTGGGAAAAGATGTTAGAGTACTTGGAGTATTTATGGAAAAGCCTGTTTTTCTAGAGGAAAAAAATGTTTTAGGACTGACTTTTCATCCAGAGCTTACAGATGATACAAGAATACATGAATACTTTTTAAAGAGGTGTATTGGAAGTAATGAAATGTGATTTCTGCCATAAAAATCCAGCCATATATCTTTTAGAGATAAAGGATGAGAAAGGAATAAGAAAATATTCTCTTTGTGGAGAATGTTTGCATGAATATATTGGGAGACTTTTTCAAATTGCCTTTTCCCAGGATAAGGAAGAAAAGAGATGTCCTAATTGCGGAAGAACCTGGAAAAAAATAGAAGAAACAGGTATGGTTGGTTGCTATTATTGTTATTCTGTTTTTAAGGATGAATTAGGAGAGATAATAAAGAATTATCATGGAAACAAAAAACATAAAGGAAAAATTCCTAAGAATGTTTCTAAAAAAGAAGATATACTTAAATATAAGATAGAGTTGTCAAAGGCAATAGAAGAAGAGAATTACGAAAAGGCAGCAAAATTAAGAGATTTCTTGAATAAATTTAATGAGAGGAGTGGATGAGAGAATTCTATTATAAGTATCTTAAGTGGCTTGGAGAGGATAATTTACATAAAGATATAATATTAAGTACTCGGATAAGATTGGCGAGGAATGTTAGTGAATTTCCATTTCCAAATCAAGCCTCCGAACCTCAAAGAAAAAGGTTTATAAATACGGTAGAATGGGTATTTGAAAACGACTCTAATTTTAATAAAGATTACGACTTTTTGAGATTGGAAAAATTACCTAGATTAGTATCTGAAGTTTTAATAGAAAAACACTTAATAAGTGAGGATCAGTTTAATAATCTGCCTGGTACTGGCCTTATTGTAAAAAAAGATGGCAAATTAAGTATTAGGTTAAATGAAGAAGATCATTTTAGACTTCAGGTTTTAAGTGGTGGATTAGAAATTTACGAAAGTTGGAAAATGCTTCAATCTTTGGAAAACCATATTTCTGAATATTTTGATTTTGCCTTTGATAATAGTATGGGTTATCTTACTTCTTGTATAACTAATTTAGGTTGTGGCCTTAGAATATCTTTTTTAGTACATCTTCCAGCTTTAACTTATACTGGGAAAATTAAAAATCTTTTCAGGAGATTAAGATCTTCTAAGGTTTTGATTAGAGGTTTTTATGGGGAGAATACTGAAGCTGTAGCAGGTTTTTATCAAATTGCAAGTAAATCCTCTTTGGGTTATAGTGAGGAAGAATTGCTAAGAAAAATGGAAGAAATAGCTTTAAAAATCGTCAATGAAGAAATAAAGGCTCGAGAATTACTTTTTGAGGAAAGGAGAAGATGGGTAGAGGATATTGTTGGGAGAGCATGGGGTATTATAAATTTTGCTAAATATGTGGAAAGTTTAGAGGCTATTTCTTTACTTTCTGATATTAGATTTGGTATTTTTTATAAAATAATAAATTTACCAATCAAATTATTAGATTTGTTATTGATACTAACGTTGCCTGCTCATTTACAAGTTAAGATGGGCAGAGAAATGGATCCTGAAGAAAGGGATAGGGTGAGGGCAGATTTATTGCATGATGTTTTCAAAAATTATAAAATAGATTAGGGAGGTGTCATGTTAAGGAGGTGTATAGAAAATGATGGATAAATTGACGCAAAGAGCTTACAGAGTACTACTCTTAGCACAGGAGGAGGCAAGGAGACTTAATTATTCTACTGTTGGTACAGAGCATATTCTCCTGGGGTTACTACGTGAGGACGGAGGCATAGCTGCTCAGGTTTTGATAAACTTGGGTCTTGATCTTAATTACCTCAGGAGTGAGATAGAGAGGCTAATTGGTCGTGGTGATGGTACCTCTTATGGTGCACTTCCTTTTACTTCAAGAGCCAAGAAGGTCTTAGAGTATGCTTCTGAATCTGCACAAGAATTGAATCATAATTATATAGGTACAGAGCATTTACTTCTTGGATTGTTGAAGGAAGGAGAAGGTGTTGCAGCCCATGTATTAGAGGGAATGGGAGTAAGGATAGAGGATGTTACAGTAGAAATACTTAAGTTATTAGGAGAACCAATTGATCCTGCAAAGATAAAGGGTAGACAAGTTGCTTCTCAGAATGCAAATAAAAAGAAGAGAGCTATAACAGCTACCTTGGATGAATTTGGAAGAGATTTAACTCAGCTTGCAAGACAGGGTAAGCTTGACCCTGTTATTGGAAGAGAAAAGGAATTAGAAAGAATAATTCAGATATTGAGTAGAAGAACTAAGAATAATCCAGTACTTGTTGGAGAACCCGGAGTTGGTAAGACAGCTATCGTGGAAGGATTAGCCCAAAAAATTGTGGAAGGAGATGTACCAGAAACATTACTAAATAAAAGAATTGTAGCTATAGATATGGGTAGTATTGTGGCTGGTACAAAGTATAGAGGAGAATTTGAAGAAAGAATGCAGAGAATAATAGAAGAGGTAAAAATGGCAAAGGATGTGGTTTTGTTTATAGATGAGATTCATACCTTGGTTGGAGCTGGAGCTGCCGAAGGAGCAGTAGATGCAGCTAATATTTTAAAACCATCTTTAGCAAAAGGAGAAATTCAAGTTATTGGAGCAACAACTCCTCAGGAATATAGAAAATATATAGAAAAAGATGGAGCTTTGGAAAGAAGATTTCAACCTGTTATTGTTAATGAGCCAAGTCCAGAAGAGACTTTGGAAATTCTTAAGGGATTGAGAGAAAAATATGAAATTCATCATAGAGTTAAAATTTCTGATGAAACATTAGAAGAAGCTGTTAAACTTTCTGTAAGGTATATTACAGATAGATTTCTTCCTGATAAAGCTATAGATGTAATTGATGAGGCAGCAGCAAGAGTTAGACTAAAAAGACAGAAATCTACTGCTCATAGCAATTTAGAATTAGAGCTTGCAAGAATTAGAGAGCAAAAAGAAATAGCTATTAGAAATCAGGCTTTTGAAAGGGCTGCTCAACTTAGAGATGAAGAAAGAAGAATTGAAGAATATCTAAAGAATTTATTAGCTACCACATCTGTTGAGAATGAAGGGGTAGTAACTCCAGAGGATGTAGCTCAAGTGGTAGCAAGCTGGACTGGTATACCTGTAGCACAACTTCTTATGGAAGAAAGAGAAAGATTACTTAGAATGGAAGAAGAACTTCATAAGAGAATTATTTCTCAAGATGAGGCTGTAAGTGTTGTATCAAGAGCTATAAGAAGATCAAGATCTGGTTTGAAGGATCCAAGAAGACCTATAGGTGCATTTATGTTCTTAGGTCCAACAGGTGTTGGTAAAACTGAGCTTGCAAGAGCTTTAGCTGAATATCTTTTCGGAAATGAAAATGCTTTAATTAGATTAGATATGTCTGAATATATGGAGAAACATACTGTATCAAGACTTATTGGTGCTCCCCCTGGATATGTAGGATATGAAGAGGGTGGTCAGTTAACAGAAAAGGTTCATAGAAGACCTTATTCTGTCATCTTGTTTGATGAGATAGAAAAAGCCCATAGTGATGTTTTTAATATATTGCTACAAATAATGGATGAAGGACAGCTTACAGATGGACATGGAAGAAGAGTAAATTTTAGAAATACTATATTAATAATGACATCTAACTTTGGTGCTGAATACTTTAAACAAGAATCTACAATAGGATTTGCATCAAAAGAGGACCGAGAAAAATCCTTTGAGAAGATAAAGGAAACTATCCTTTCTGAAATGAAAAAATATTTCAGACCTGAATTCTTGAACAGATTAGATGAAATTGTTTTCTTTAGGCCATTAACAAAAGAAGATCTTAGAAAGATATTAAATCTTCTTTTGAAGCCAGTGAGGGAAAGATTGAGAGAGAAGAAATTAGATTTAGAACTTTCTGATGATGTAAAAGAATTCTTATTAGAAAAAGGTTATGATCCTCAATATGGTGCAAGACCATTAAAGAGAACTATTCAATATTATATTGAAGATCCACTTGCTGAGTTTATCCTTCAAGGTGATTTCAATGAAGGAGACGTGATAAAGGCAGAACTTGGTAAAGATGGCAATATTGTTTTCAGAAAGGTTACTTTAGCAAAGGAGCCATCTAAATAAAAAAATGTAAATGACGAAGATCAAAACTAAATTTGTATGTCAAGTATGTGGATATGAAAGTATAAGATGGTTTGGCAGATGTCCTAACTGTCAAAGTTGGAATTCTTTTATAGAAATTTCTGAAAAGGAAAATAAGGTATTAAAGAGTGAAGAAAATTTAAAAGTTGTAAGATTGGATTCTATATCACAATTAGAAGAGAAAAGATTACAAAGTGGGTTAAGAGGATTTGATTTTATATTGGGAGGGGGGATTGTAGAGGGGGCGGTAATTTTATTAAGTGGAGAACCAGGAATAGGAAAATCTACTCTACTTTTACAAATTGCCACCGCAATTCAGAGTAAAGATACGAAGGTTTTATATATATCTGCAGAGGAAACTCTTTCACAGGTAGGAATTAGGCTTAAGAGGGTTTCGAAAAATAGCTCAAATCTTCAGATAGATTTTGTATCTGAAAGAGATATTGAGGCTATTATACCCTATTTAGAAAATTCTGATTATTCTTTGGTAATTGTGGATTCAATTCAAACTATTTATTCTTCTGAGTTTCCTACATCTCCTGGAAATGTGGTTCAGGTAAGGGAATGTACTAATAAGATGGTAAACTTCGCAAAAAAGACTAAAATTCCTGTAATCTTAGTAGGCCATGTAACTAAGGAAGGAGATATAGCAGGTCCAAAATTATTAGAACATTTGGTGGATGTGGTCTTGTATCTGGAAGGGGAGAGATATAGTGATTTGAGAGTACTTAGAGTTGTGAAAAATAGGTTTGGACCAACTAATGACTTTATACTTTATGAAATGAAGGATGAGGGTTTAATTGAAGTTGAAGATATTTCTCAAAGATTACTTGAGAATAGGAATTTAAATATATCAGGATCAATAGTTATACCAATAATGGAAGGCACAAAACCTTTATTAGTTGAAGTACAAGCATTGGTTAGTAAAACCAATACAACATATCCAAGAAGAGTAAC
>JAPYWU010000053.1 GCA_028276205.1 Dictyoglomaceae bacterium
GGTGCATCATTCTCTGATAACTGGGTATCTGGAACAATTACATTCTCTAAAGTATTCAATACACCATTAACCGTATCCTTCCATAAGGGAACATTAAGTGTTTCTGGAACAAAGCTTGTTAGTAGCTTATTAAGCGGTGATACTGGTATAAGTGTAGTAGCAGATGTGGCACCAATTAAAGTTACTGTTGGTGTAGCACCAAACGATACTTGGTGGGTACCATCTTCAGGTGGAATGCTTGATCAATTCACATTAAATGCTGAGGTTACAGCAAGAGCAGATGTTTCTGTTAATGAACCAGTGGCACTTTCAGTATATGGATTAATAAATAAAGCAGCAGAAACAATGACTGTAACAAATTGGGCAGTAGGTGGTTCTGTAACTCCTGTAACAACTCCAGTAAGCCTAACTGTTTACGGAGAAGCAGCAAGTACACCAGAGCAACTTGTTGGTGCAACAGTTAAGGCTCTTGGTGGAAAAGTTACCGTTGATGCTAACTACAAAGTTCAAGCTCAAAAGGTAAAAGTCTCTGTTAGCGGAGACAATTTGGTACCAAACGTATCTAAGGTATATGTTGAATACAATACTGCAGAAGAATATACATTATTTGGTTATGTCTCTGCTTCTTTACCAGTTCCAGTAGGATCCTTATCTCTTGGAGCAGCATTTGCTAATGGTCCAGATACACTCTTTGGTGGATTTGGTAAATGGTCTGTATCTCTTGGCGGTGGAGTAACCCACGATCTCTTAGTAGGTTATAGTTTTGACTGGGATAATTATAGCGGCAGTGGATTCAATAGAGGAAACTTGATTGGAGCAGATAACCTTTGGGGCTTTGACGTAAGAGGAAAAGTATACGCAGAAAGCAAATTAATGATTGGGTTCTAACCACTTAAAACAAAAAGCCCCCCGAGAAAACTCGGGGGGCTTTTTTATTTACTTCTTACTTCTTAAATGCGTCCCTAATTTGTTCAAAGAAATTTTTATTTTCTTCTATCTTTACACCTCTAATTTTTGCAAGTTCAAGAATGAGTTCCTTTTCTTTTTGAGATAAATTGGTGGGGACTGTGATATAGACTCTAATTTTTTGATCTCCTCTTTTTCCGGGATTATTTAAATTGGGTATTCCTTTACCTTTTAATGTTATTATCTCATTACTTTGAGTCCCTGGCTTTATCTTTATCTTTTCCTTTCCTTCTAAGGTAGGGATCTCTATTTCTCCTCCTAAAATGGCTGTAATAAAATCTATAGGAAGATCCATCCATATATCTTCTCTATCTCTTTTAAATATTTTATGGGGTTCTACATGTATATAGATATAAAGATCTCCATTTGGTCCTCCGTTTTCTCCTGGTTCTCCCTCTCCTGCAAGTCTTATTACATAGCCTTCATCTACACCTGCTGGTATTTTAAATTCAATCTTTCTCTTCTTTCTAATTTTTCCAGTTCCATGACATTCATGACATGGATTTGTGATTATTTTTCCTTCTCCATGGCATTTTGGACATGTGGTTATTTGAACAAATTGTCCAAAAGAAGTTTGTCTTGTAGTTCGTACCTGACCTGTACCGTTACACATATCACAGGTTATTGGATTAGATCCTGGTTCTGCTCTTTCTCCTTTACATACAGGACAGGTTTCCAATCTTGTTACAAAGATTTCCTTTTTCCCACCAAAGGCTGACTCTTCTAAGGTTATATTGATATCATATCTTAAATCTGCACCTTTTCTTGGAGATCTTTGCCTTTCTCTTCTACCAAAAAGGTCCCCAAAGATGCTATCTCCAAAGAAATTTTCAAATATATCTTCAAAGGTTCTTCCAAAATTTCCAAAATCAAAATCTCCGGGGTTCCATCCTTGTTGGAAATCGCCATAGGAAAAATCGGAACTTCCAAATTGGTCATATTGAGCTCTCTTCTGAGGATCAGAGAGCACCTGATATGCCTCATTTATTTCTTTAAATTTTTCATGGGCAGATGGATCTTTATTAAGATCTGGATGGTACTGCCTAACAAGCCTTCTATAAGCTTGTTTAATTTCATCCTGGGTGGCGTTTCGTGGCACACCCAGGATTTCATAGTAATCTTTTTTAGGCATATTAGTTCACCTTATAGTCTCCGTCTATGGTCTTTCCTCCAGGATTTTCAGAAGTTGATCCTGGATTTGAGCTGGAGCCTGCAGATTGATACATTACTTGTCCTATCTCACCAAGAGCTTGTGTTAATTCTTCCATTCCTTTTTTAACTTGTTCCACATTAATTCTTTCCGGTTTGATTAATTCCTCTAAATTCTTAATTTTATCTTCCACTTTTTGGACTAAATCCTTGCTTACCTTATCCCCATAATCTTTTATGGTCTTTCTTGCGGTATAAATAAGATGTTCTGCTTGGTTCTTTGTCTCAATCTCTTCTCTTCTCTTTCTATCTTCTTCTTCAAATTTCTTTGCCTCTTCGGTCATTCTCTTGATCTCAGCCTCAGAGAGTCTTATAGCATTAGAGATTGTTATTCTCTGCTCTTTTCCTGTTGCTTTATCTTTTGCAGATACATGGACAATTCCATTAACATCTATATCAAAAGTCACTTCAATTTGAGGAACACCACGAGGGGCAGGTGGAATTCCATCTAATATAAATCTTCCAAGGGATATATTATCCTTAGCAAGGGCTCTTTCTCCTTGTAGTACATGAATTTCTACACTTGTCTGATAATCAGCAGCTGTTGTAAAGATCTGACTCTTTGATACAGGAATAGGAGTATTTCTCTCAATAATTTTTGTAAATACTCCACCGAGAGTTTCAATTCCAAGGGAGAGAGGAGTTACATCAACAAGGACTATATCTCTTATCTCTCCACCTATTACTCCTGCTTGTATAGCTGCACCAAGGGCTACTGCCTCATCTGGGTTAACATTTCTTTGAGGCTCTTTACCAAAATGTTTCTTTATCCATTCTTGAATACATGGCATTCTTGTGGCTCCACCCACAAGAATTATCTTATCAATTTGGGATGGAGAAAGCCCTGCATCTTTTAATGCTCTTTCTGTGGGCTCCTTTGTTTTTTCTACTAAATCATATGTTAATTCTTCAAATTTTGCTCTTGTAAGGGTATAGGAAAGATGAAGAGGAGTATTTCCTTTCATAGCTATGAATGGAAGATTGATCTCTGTAGATAATTTTGAAGAAAGTTCTATTTTGGCTTTTTCTGCAGCTTCATATAGTCTCTGAAGGGCGGTTCTATCTTCTCTTAAATTAATTCCATGTTCCTCCATGAAGTTATCTATAAGCCAATTTACAATTCTTTCGTCAAAATCGTCTCCTCCCAATCTATTATTTCCAGCTGTTGCAATTACTTCAAATACTCCATCACCAATCTCTAATATGGACACATCAAAGGTACCACCACCAAGATCAAATACAAGAATCTTTTGGTGTCCTTCTTTATCAAGTCCATAAGCGAGGGCAGCTGCTGTTGGCTCATTTATAATTCTTACTACTTCTAATCCCGCAATTGCTCCTGCATCCTTTGTGGCTTGTCTTTGGGCATCGGAGAAATAGGCAGGACATGTTATTACCGCCTTTTCTATAGGCTCACCTAAGTAGGCTTCTGCATCTTTTTTGAGTTTCCTAAGTATCATGGCAGAAATTTCTTGAGGAGTATATTCTTTATCATCTATCTTTACTTTATAATTGGTTCCCATATGTCTCTTAATAGATTTTATGGTTCTTTCTGCATTTACTATAGCTTGCCTTTTTGCAGGTTCTCCTACTAAAAGTTGTCCATCTTTTGTAAAGGCAACAATAGATGGAGTTAACCTACTTCCCTCCGCATTGGGAATTATAACTGGTCTACCACCCTCTAAATAGGCTATAAGGGAGTTGGTAGTTCCTAAGTCAATTCCTACAATTTTAGCCATTATTCTCTACCTCCTTTTTTTCTATTTTTTTAGATACGATAACCTTTGCAGGTCTTAATAATTTATTTTTAAAAAGATATCCTGGAGAAATCTCTTTAACAATTAAATTATCCTCACCATCCTCTACTTCTTCAATTCCTACTGCCTCATGGAAGGATGGATTAAATGGCTTACCAATAACCTCCATTTTTATAACTCCTTCATTTTGAAGCAGGTTTTCAAATTGTCTATAAATCATATTTATCCCTTCTATAATAGCATCTTTCTTCCTTGTATGTTTTATGGTTTCTAAGGCTAAGGAGAAATTATCCATTATATCTATAATTTCTTTTAAAAGTCTTGCATTGGCAATTTCTTGCCATTCTTCTTTTTCTCTTCTAAGTCTTTGACGAAAATTTTCAAATTCTGCTTGAAGTCTTATATACTTAATTTCCCAATCTTCTTCTTTGGGAGATTCTGAGACTACTTCATCCCTTTTTACTTCCATCTCTTTTTCCTCCATGTCTTTCACCTCTATTTTTTAATTTTAGCACTCTTTAAATGGGACTGCTAAACCATATATAAGTTTATAATTTATATTAATAATGTCAAGAGAATATAAAATGGCTTGATTTCAATTTCATAAGTAGCTAAAATATATATAGTAAAAATTAATATATATGAAGGGAGGGGGATATCATGAATAAGAAGAGAATGCTTATTGAAGAATTGAAGTTAAAAAATTTTAGAAATTTTACTGATTTTTCTGTAAATTTTAAGAATGGAGTAAATGTAATTTATGGTCCAAATGGTTCTGGTAAGACATCTATATTAGAGGCTATTGCCTATCTTTCAAATCCCAGATCTTTTAGAGGAGCAAGGGATTTTCAAATTTTAAAAATTGGTGAGAATTATTTTGAGGTAGAAGGTAAAGTATTAAGTGGAGATGAGAAACATGTAATAAAGATAACCTATTGGCAAGATGAAAGTAAAAGGGAAAAGACAGCTTATCTTGATGGATTTAAAGTTAAAAGGTTTAGAGATATCCAAGAGATTTTTATTGCCATACCTTTTAGCTTTAGAAACTATTCTATGATTGATGGATCTGCAACCCAAAGGAGAGATTTCTTTGATGATATATTCTCTTTGATTGATTTGGATTATTATGAGACATTAAGAAGTTATGAAAAACTTTTAGAAGAAAGAAATGAAAATCTTAAAATGGATGAAATAGATAAAAATTATGTGTTATACTTAGCAAAAGAGATGCAACCATTGGCAGAAAAGATTGTGGAGAAGAGGGAAAAGATGATAGAGGAATTGTCTCAATATCTTGATCCTATATTTAAGATAGAATATAAGAGTGAGTTCAAAGGAAAAAATATTGCAGATTATATCGAAGAAGATATAGCAAGAGGTGTTACTACTGTGGGGCCTCACACTCAGGATG
The DNA here is from genome assembly GCA_028276205.1 of Dictyoglomaceae bacterium. Taxonomy (GTDB): domain Bacteria; phylum Dictyoglomota; class Dictyoglomia; order Dictyoglomales; family Dictyoglomaceae; genus Dictyoglomus. The sequence continues at coordinate 5,344 of JAPYWU010000053.1, forward strand.
ATTATATTCTCTATTATAAGGGAAATCCAGCCAAATATTATGCTTCAGAGGGGCAGAAAAGATTATTTTATCTTTCTATTGTTCTTGCTTTTAAGAGTTTAATAGAAAAGACAAAACATTATGAGCCTGTATTCCTTTTTGATGAACCTGTAAATGTTTTAGATGCCCATTTATTGGAAAGATTTATTTCCAATCTTACAGGACAAGTTATTATTGCTACATTATCACCACTTCTTGGAGCTCATAATATAGGCCTAACCTTAGAGGAGTGATGATGGAAGCAGTATTTAGGAATCTTTGTCCAAACTGTGGTGGAGATATATCTTCAGAAAGACTTCTTGAAGGGCTTCCCTGCGAAAATTGTATGCCTGAGAAAGGAGACAGGGAAGCCCTTTGTAATTTGACATCTCTTAGAGGTCTAAAGGATTATTGTAAGCTAAAGGATGAGTACGAAAAATGGGAAGAAATATTTAGGAATTTTGTTGGATTTTATCCATGGGAATTACAGAAATTCTGGGCAAGGAAACTCCTTCTTGGTAGATCTTTTGCTCTTCTTGCTCCAACAGGTATAGGTAAAACATCCTTAGGGCTTGCATCTTCCATATACTTTGCTAAGAAGGGTAAAAAGTCCTATATTATTCTTCCTACAAGGCTTTTAATACTTCAAAGTTATGAAAAGTTGAAGGGTAAGGTAAGTGAAAAAGACCTTTTAGTTTTTGGTCTTGATGAAACTAAGAAGGAAAAGGAAGAAAAAAGGGAAAGGCTTATTAATGGTGATTTTAAAATCCTTATTACGACCTCTATGTTTCTTTATAAAAATGTGGATATAATTCCTCGAGATTTTTCTTTTATATTTGTAGATGATGTAGACTCTTTTCTGAAAACTGCGAAAAATATTGATAAGGCATTGTATCTTTTAGGTTTTACTGAGGAAGATATAGAGAAAACTTTAAAGTATATTAAACTTAGAAGGAATTATAGTGAAGAAAATCAAGAAGAGATAAAAACTCTTCAAGAAGAGATACGAAAGATAGCCAAAAAAACAAAAGGTGTAATGGTAGTGTCTTCTGCTACCAGTAATCCAAGATCGGAAAGGATAAGGTTGTTTAAAGAGCTTTTATCTTTTGATGTGGGTAGGCCTGTGTTTTATTTGAGAAATGTGGAAGATGTTTATGAAGAGGTGGATGATTTGGATGAGATTCTTATTGAAAGGGTTAAGAGATTTGGAAAGGGTGGATTAGTATTCTTGTCATCGGATTTTGGAAGGGAGCATATTGATAGAATAAAGAATCTTTTAAGTCAAAATAATATTTCTTGTGAATCTTATGATAATCTTACAGAAGAGGTCTTAGAGGATTATAGACAAGGTAAAATACAAGTTCTTATTGGTATATCCTCTTATAGAAATCCTTTAGCAAGAGGACTTGATCTTCCTGAAATTATTAGATATGCAATTTTTTACGGTGTACCTAAAATTTCAGTAAATCTTGATCTGGAAGGCAATGTAAAGCATTTGCTTTTAGCCTTATCCTCTTTAAGACCACTTATTGCAAGGGATAAAAATCTTGAAAAACACATAGCTACTGTTGATAGATGGTTAAAAACTTTAAATAGGTATTCCAACATGATAAATCCTCCAAAGGATAAAGTAGACGAATTAAGAGATAATATAAAAAGATTTATTCTTTCAGAAGAAATATATCAAAAGATAAATACATCTGATGATATCTCAATTAGAGAGGAAGATGGAAAATGGTCTCTTGTAGTAGCTGATATTACGGGCTATTTGCAAGCATCAGGTAGAACCTCAAGGTTGTATGTAGGAGGAATATCAAAAGGATTAAGTTATATACTTGTGGATGATAGGAAGGTATTTAATAACCTGATAAGAAAAGCACGCTGGTGGTTTAGTTCAGATATAGTTTTTAAGAATGCAAATACAGTAGATATAGATAAGATCCTACAAGAGATAGATGAGGATCGGGTAAGGATTAGAAGAAGAGAGGGAAGAAGAGATGACTTCCTAAGACCTGTAATGGTGATTGTGGAATCTCCTCATAAGGCAAGAACTATAGCAAATTTCTTTGGAAAACCTATTTCCAGAAATATAGATGGTCAGGAACTCTATGAGGTTATAACAGAAGATAAATACTTGGTTATTACATCATCCTTTGGACATATTTTTGATTTAAATAAAGAGATGGGATATTTTGGAGTATTAGAAAATGGAGAGTTTATTCCAGTTTATGAAACGATAGAAGGGAAAGAAAATATTGTAAATGCGTTAAGGGAAGCCAGTAAAGAGTTTGATCAGATTCTTGTAGCTACCGATCCTGATACTGAAGGAGAAAAAATTTCATGGGATCTTAAGAATCTTTGTGCTGTTTTTGCTAAGGATATTAAGAGAATGGAATTTCATGAGGTCACAAAGAGAGCAATATTAAATTCTTTAAAAGAGTTTAGAGATGTAAATGAAAATTTAGTTAAGGCTCAGGTGGTGAGAAGAATATCTGATAGATGGGTAGGATTTGAGCTTTCTCAGCTTATTCAAAGGGTATTTTCTCGAAACTATTTATCTGCTGGAAGAGTACAGACTCCAGTTCTTGGTTGGGTAATAGAAAGAGCTAAGGAACATAGTAAAAGGATATATTTGGTAATTATTAGGAGAGAGGGATTGGAACTAAGATTTGAATTTGAAAATAAAGAAGAAGCTCAAAAATTCTTTAATTCTTTAACTAAAATAGAGGTATTAAAGGAAAAGGAAAAGGTTGAAGAAAAGACTCCTTTACCTCCATATACAACGGATGTAATCTTGAAAGATGCATCTGATAGATATAAATTATCAGTTTCAAGAACTATGGAAGTTCTTCAGGACCTTTTTGAGAGGGGATTTATTACCTATCATAGAACCGATTCTACCAGAGTATCTGATACAGGAATAAATATAGCTAAAGAATATATAACGGAACAATTTGGGGAAGGGTATTTTAGGGGAAGAACGTGGGGAGAGGGTGGAGCCCATGAATGTATAAGACCTACAAGAGTTCTTGATGTGGAAGATATTAAATCTATGATATATTCAGGAGAGCTGGAGGGGTTTACTAAGGATCATTTAGTTGTTTATGATCTTATCTTTAAGAGATTTATAGCATCTCAGATGAGAAATATTGTACTTAAAGGTTATGATGTCACAATAAAGGCTCTTGATAAGGTACAAAGTATGGAAGTATTTGAAGAGATAATACAAGATGGTTTTAATAAGGTTTTTCCTATAAAAATTGTGAGAATTCCAGAAGGTGAAGTAGATGTGATAAATAATAAATTCTTCTATACTGTACCTAAGGTACCTCTATTTACCCAAGGATCCTTAGTAGAAGAAATGAAAAGGAGAGGTCTTGGTAGGCCATCTACTT
>JAPYWU010000054.1 GCA_028276205.1 Dictyoglomaceae bacterium
ACAAAATAAAAGAAATAGCTGAGAAATCCCATCTGTCTCATATAGGAACCAAAGAAGCTTAGATAAAAATTAGTTGAAAAAATTGTAGATATAATCCAAGAAATTAAGAATAAAAAAATCCATATAGAAACACTCTTAGGAGGTAGAATAACTTCTCTTTTTCCTAAAATTAACCATAGACCGAAAAGTAATAAGGCTAAACTTCCTAATATTCTTATTAATGTTACCTTAGGTAGCTCCGAAACATCATGTATACGCAAAAAATGTGGTTGAGTAATAGGCACTAAGAAAATTAATAATAACAAAGATGCAAAGATAAAGAGTCTAAGATAATGGTCAGTATATTTTTCCTCAATCTTATTAACTTTTTTCTTCATTTTAACTCTCCCTAAAAAAAACTAATTTAATTTTGGTAATAAAGTCTAACAAGGGTTAAAAAGCTTGTCAATTTTTCCACTTAATAATAAAATCATAATAAGCATTAAAATTTAACAAAAAGGAGGATGAAAAATGAGCAAAAAACGTATAGGTGTTCTTACGGGTGGTGGAGATTGCCCAGGACTCAACCCAGCTATACGTGGAGTAGTTATGAGAGCTTTAGATTATGGAGATGAAGTTATAGGGCTTAAATATGGATGGGCTGGTCTTATTAAAGCAGATGCTGTACCTCTAAAATTAGAAGATGTGGAAGACATATTAGAAATTGGTGGTACCATATTAGGTAGTTCAAGAACAAATCCATTCAAAAAGGAAGAAGATGTACAAAAATGCATCGAGAGTTTTAAGAAACTAAATTTAGACGCCCTAATAGCTATTGGTGGAGAAGATACTCTTGGAGTTGCATCTAAATTTAGCAAACTTGGACTTCCTATGATTGGAATTCCAAAGACCATAGACAAAGATTTGGAAGAAACTGACTATACTCTTGGTTTTGATACAGCGGTAGAGGTAGTAGTAGATGCTATTAAAAGATTAAGAGATACTGCAAAATCTCACGCAAGAGTAATAGTAGTTGAAATAATGGGAAGACATGCTGGATGGCTTGCTCTTTATGGAGGATTAGCAGGTGGAGCAGATTATATTTTAATTCCTGAGGTAGAACCAAATCTTGAAGAACTATATAACCATATAAGAAAACTATATGATAGAGGTCACACCTATGCAGTGGTAGCCATAGCAGAAGGTGTACAGCTACCTGGTTTTACATATCAAAAGGGTCAAGAAGGAATGGTAGATGCCTTTGGACATATAAGATTAGGTGGAGTAGGTAATGTTTTGGCAGAAGAAATTCAGAAAAATATTGGAATAGAAACAAGAGCAGTGATTCTTAGCCATCTCCAAAGAGGAGGTAGCCCTTCTATCAGAGATAGAATTTTAGGATTATTACTTGGTAAAACAGCAGTTGATTTAGTGCACGAAGGTAAATCTGGATACTTTATTGCAGTAAAAGGAAGTGAACTAGTGCCAGTGGATATTACATTAATTGAAGGTAAAACCAAAAATGTTGATCCATCATTTTACGAAAGTGTAAAAACATTTTTTAATAAATAAAATTGAAGATTTTTAGGAAGAGGAGGGTTTTACCTTCCTCTTCCTTTTTCTATATGTGATTATAATATTTTTTACAACAAAATAAGATAAAATTGAACATAAAATCGAAATAATAAGATTTCCCAAAAGATATCTTAAAATAAAAATTTTTGCGCCTGTTCTTTCTAATCCACGCCATTTAATTTCTCCTGTTGTTATAAAATCTCCTAACATATAACTCAATGCCCAAAAAAAAGGAGAAGTAAAGTAGTTCATTATGAATGTTCCTAAAATGCCTGCAATATAATTAAGCTTAAATAAGTAACAAATAAGAATCATTATAATTCCACCCAATCCAAAGGTAGGGAAAATTCCAATAAATACTCCTACACTGAAGCTTAAAGCTATTTTTTCAGGTGTATCTTGAATTCTTACAAGCTTTAAATAAATATATCTCAGAAATCTCTTAATACTTCTTTTTTTCATTATAAATTTTTTCAATTTCAGGCTTTAATTTCTTATATGTAGATGCTAAATCCTCTGGTATTACTTTAGTATCACCTATAACTACCATAAAATTTGAATCACCATTCCATCTTGGAACAACATGTAGATGTAAGTGTTCTGATATACCTGCACCAGCCACCTCTCCTATATTCATACCTATATTAAAACCATGAGGTTTCATGGTATTATTTAATGCCTCAATAGATACTTGTAAAAGAAACATCATTTCTTGTAATGTTTCTTTATCAAGGGATAAAATATCATTTGTATGTTTATAAGGTACTATCATTAAATGTCCATTATTATAAGGATACAAATTTAGGATTATGAAATTATATTCACCCCTTAATAATATGTAATTCTCTTCATCTTTATTTTCTATAGGCTTTGTACAAAATATACAATCTTTTGATTTTTCAGATGTGACATATTTTATTCTCCATGGACAAAAAAGTCTTTTCATCTTCTCTCTCCTTCCCTTATACTTGACAAAATGTAGCTTTAAAAGGTAATATTTATAAAAAGTGCCGAAGTGGCGGAATTGGCAGACGCGCCAGACTCAAAATCTGGTGGGTGGGAGACACCCGTGCCGGTTCGACTCCGGCCTTCGGCACCAAATTTCAATATTACCATATCTTTTCTATCTCCCAATACAATTCAGGAGGTACTCTTTTCTTATTATTTACTACATCCTCTAAAGGAACAGAAACAGTAGTATTGTTTTGCCACCCTATCATTACTCCCGAAAAACCATTCATGAGGACTTTTATAGCTTCCACACCCATAAAAGTTGCAATAGTTCTATCTAATACTGATGGGGATCCTCCTCTTTGTATATGTCCAAGAACAACAATACGAGTAGGTAGACCTATCCTATCCTCAATTTGTTTTCCAATAAAATAAGCACTTCCAACTCCCTCTGCTACCACTATAATATTATGTTTTTTATTCCTTTTTTGTCTGTCTTTTAATTTTTCTGCAATATAAGGAAAATCTATGGGTACCTCAGGAATAAGTATAATATCAGCACCACTAACTAATCCAGCAACAAAAGCAATATATCCACACTCCCTACCCATAACTTCTATAACAAAAGTTCTCTCATGAGCAGCAGCAGTATCCCTTATTTTATTTATAGCATCAATAACATTATTACACGCAGTATCAAAACCTATTGAAAAATCAGTTCCCCATATATCATTATCTATACTTCCTGGAATTCCCACTACTTTTATACCTCTCTTATATAGTTCGAAAGCTCCTCTAAGAGATCCTTCTCCTCCAATTACTATTAAACCATCCATGTTTTGATTCTTTATGTTATCTATAGCTTTTAAAATACCTTCCTCCTTTTCAAAATCTTTCGATCGAGCAGTATGTAAAATTGTACCACCTCTTTGAACAATCTCACTCACATCATCTCTCCCAAGCTTTCTAAAATCCCCTTCTATTAAACCCTGATATCCCCTTTCAATTCCTATGATTTCTAAATTTTTAGATAATCCATATCTAACAATAGCCCTAATTGCAGAATTCATTCCAGGTGCATCTCCACCGCTTGTAAGTACCCCTATCTTCATTTTTCTTTTGCCTCCTCATAAAATCTTCCATAATTTCTTAACTTTAACCATCTTTCTTCTAATAAGATTTTTACATCCTTCTCTTTCAACTTTTTCAATACTCTTTTCAAGGCTGATTTCAAATTACTAATTGTTCCTTCAAAATCCTGATGGGCACCTCCATTAGGCTCTGGAATTATTTCATCAACAAGACCTAACTTATAAAGATCTTCTGCAGTAATTTTAAGAGCTTCAGCAGCCTCTGGAGCTTTAGAAGAATCTCTAAATAAAATTGACGCACAACCTTCTGGGGATATCACCGAATAGTAGGCATTTTCAAGGATCATTATATAATCTCCAACACCTATTCCCAATGCACCTCCACTTCCACCTTCACTTAAAACTACTACTATTATTGGAGTTTTTAATACAGACATTTCTTTCAAATTTTGAGCTATTGCCCAAGCTTGTCCTCTCTCTTCAGCCCCTATACCAGGATATGCCCCTGCTGTATCAATAAAAGATATTACAGGTAAAGAAAATTTCTCAGCCATCTTCATAATTCTTAAAGCTTTTCTGTATCCTTCAGGATGAGGCATACCAAAATTTCTTTTCATCTTCTCTTGTACAGATTTTCCCTTCTCTTGTCCTATAACTACCACACTTTCATCATTAAATGTACCTAATCCCGTAATAATCGCAGGATCATCACCATATAATCTATCCCCATGTAATTCAATAAAATTATCAAACAAAGCGTCTAAAAAATCAGAAAAAGTTGGACGATTCGGGTGTCTTGCAAGAAGTATTCTTTCCCAAGGCGTTAACTTTCTTTCCATGATTTCCTCCAAAGATGATTCAATATCAAAAATAAAGTATTTTTAAGTTTCTTCCTTTCAACTACCAAATCTACCATACCATGCTCCAACAAAAACTCTGACCTTTGAAATCCCTCTGGAAGTTTCTGTTTTATTGTTTGTTCAATAACACGAGGTCCTGTAAAACCTATTAGTGCACCTGGTTCAGCAATAATTACATCTCCTAAGGAACCAAAACTTGCCAAGACACCTGCAGTTGATGGATGTGTTAATACATTGATATATGGTATTTTAGCATCACTTAGTCTTGCAATAGCAGCACTTGTTTTTGCCATTTGAAATAAAGAAAAAAGTCCTTCTTGCATTCTCGCTCCCCCTGAGGATATTACACTAACCACAGGTATTCTATCTTTCAATGCTCTCTCTACAGTTCTAACCACCTTTTCTCCCACAACTGATCCCATACTGCCCCCAATAAATCTAAAATCCATCACTATTATATAAACAGGAATTCCATTAATCTCACCTTTACCAACAACAATAGCATCTTTTAAGCCAGTAGCTTCTTGGGCCTCTTTTATTCTTTGAGTATAGGGCTTTGTGTCTATAAAACCGAGTATATCAATAGGTGAAATATGGGTATCAAATTCCTCAAAAGTACTGTCATCAATTAAAAGATCTATACGTTCGTATGCAGTTAACTGATCATGATATCCACACTTTATACATACTTTTAGGTTTTCATTCCAATCTTTAGAATAGATGATTTGAGAACATTGAGGACATTTAATCCATAAACCATCAGGAATATCTCTAAACTTGTCCTTATTTTCATTTCTTTTTAAAAAATCCCTAAACATTTCCCCTCCCTAAAATTTTATTTTTTGATTATTTTACCATACAAAGCTATTTCAGCTAATTATAAGTCTTTTATATGTCTTAGTTCAAAAGTAATACCAAACTTAATTAACTGATTTAAATCTTTTTTAATATCCTCACTCCACTTAATCCAAAATTCAGGTGATATTAAAATTTTTTCGTTATCAAGCTTTATTATCACAGGCGTTAATCCTTTTCTATTTTTTAATATCTCTCTAATTTTATAAATCAACTCGTATGTTCTATTTGCATTTAAATTAATTAAAAGAACATTTCCATCCAATTCATCTACTTGTTCTACCATAATTTTTACCTTTTCTTCATTATCATCTTTATCTACTTCTAACCTACCCCCTACAACAACTCTCTTACCTTCCTGTAAAATATTCTTAAATTTGTTATAAACTGAAGAAAAAACAGTTATATCAGCTTCACCTGTGTAATCTTCTAATGTTGCAAAAAGCATTTTTTGATTTTTTCTATCTAAAATTTCTCTCACATTTTTAAGAATTCCAGGCACAATAATCCAGCTTCCAGATTCCACATCTACCAATTCATCAATAGTATTTTCAAAGAGTTTTTGTGATATTTCTCTCAATTCTTCTTGAGGATCATAGGATACATAAAGACCGAGCATCTCTTTTTCCATCTCCATTAATTCTTCAACAGTAAATTCTTCAGTATTCATTATTACTGGATCTTTAATTAATTCCACAGTATCTATTAAAGACGCTTGAGTTACTGGCAACTTTTTAGACGATTGTACCGAATCTAAAAGCTTATCAATATTTTCAAGTAAAGATTTTCTACTTAATTCAAAGCTATCAAAAGCACCACTTTTTATCAAACTTTCTAAAGCCCTTTTATTAATCACTCGAGAATTTAATCTTTTAACAAAATCTAAAATAGACTTAAATTTACCATTTTCTCTCTCATTTACAATCGCTATAGCAACTCCTTCACCTACATTTTTTACAGCAGAAAGTCCAAATCTTATTCCTTCATTTGTTACTGTAAAATACACCATACTTTCATTAATATCTGGGGGAAGAATTTTTATACCCATTCTTTTGGCTTCTGCTATATATTTACTTAATTTTGAAGTATTATTTCTTACACTTGTTAATAAGGATGACATAAATTCCTTCGGATAATAGACTTTAAGATATGCAGTTTGATAAGATACATAGGCATAAGCTGCACTATGAGATTTATTAAAACCATATTCTGCAAATTTTGCCATATCTTCAAAAATATCCTTTGCCACCTCTTCTGGAATACCTCTTTCCTTTGCACCTTTAACAAATATTTCCCTTTGTTCTTCCATAACCTCCGGTTTCTTTTTACCCATAGCCCTTCTTAAAACATCGGCTTGTCCCAATGAAAATCCTGCCAATCTGTGAGCTATCTCCATAACCTGTTCTTGATATATAATTACGCCATAAGTTTCAGAAAGAATAGGTTCTAAAGAAGGATGCATATATTCTATTTTTTCCTCTCCTCTTTTTCTTTTTATATAACTTTCTAATCTTCCTAAAGGACCAGGTCTATATAAAGCTAATACTGCAATTAAGTCTTCAAATTTTTCTGGTTTTATTTCTCTTAAAAGATTTCTCATTCCTCTACTTTCTAATTGAAAGACTCCTATTGTTTCACCTTTCTGCAATAGTTCATAAACCTTAGGATCATCTAATGGTAAATTATCTATATCTATGTCAATCCCATAATTTTCTTTTATCTTTTTTAAAGTATCATAAATTACAGTAAGAGTTCTCAATCCAAGAAAATCCATCTTTAATAGTCCAAGTTCTTCTAAATTTGTCATAGGAAATTGAGTTACAACTTCACTACTATTCATTATTTGAAGAGGCACATACTCCATTAGTGGATCCTTAGAAATAACTATACCCGCAGCATGTATTGAGGCATGCCTTGCTTGCCCTTCAATTCTTTTGGCAATATCAATGATCTTCTTGGCTTGAGCATTATTTTCTACAAGATTTTGTAATTCCTGTGAACTTTGCAAAGCTTCTTCGATACTACTGTTTGGAGGAATCAATTTTGCAATCCTATCTACTTCGTTATAAGGGACATTTAAAACTCTACCTACATCCCTTACAGATGCACGAGCTGCCATAGTACCAAAAGTGATAATCTGAGCCACATGTTCTTTTCCATATTTATTTCTTACATAATCAATAACTTCTTCTCTTCTTTCAAAACAAAAATCAATATCAATATCAGGCATTGTGATTCTCTCAGGATTTAAAAATCTTTCAAATATCAATCCCCATCTCGTTGGTTCAATATTTGTAATCCCTAAAACATAGGAAACTAAAGAACCTGCAGCAGAACCTCTTCCAGGGCCTACCGGAATTCCTTTATTCTTTGCATATCTTACAAAATCCTGCACAATTAAGAAATATCCAGAAAATCCCATCTGCTTTATTACTGAGATTTCGTACTCTAATCTTTCTTTAATATGATTTGGAATATTATCTCCAAATCTTTTTCTTGCACCTTCCCAGCAAAGTCTTTCAAAGTAAGAATCTAATGTTTCTCCTTCAGGTACCTCAAACACTGGTAAGATGACCTTGTTTAAAGGTAGTTCTAAATTACATTTTTCTGCGATTTTTATCGTGTTTTCTAAAGCTTCAGGTATATTTCCAAAAATCTTAGACATCTCTTCTTCTGATTTAAAATAAAACTCATCTGTTTTAAACCTTAACCTATCTTTGTCGTTTAATTTAGATCCTGTTTGAATACACAAGAGGATATCATGAATCTCAGCATCTTCTTTATTTAAATAGTGCACATCATTGGTAGCTACAAGAGGAATGTTAAATTCCTTAGACAATTCGATTAACCTTTCATTAACATATTTTTGTTCTTCTAAACCGTTATCTTGAAGTTCCAAATAGAAATCTTCCCCAAATATATCCAAATACTCTCTTATAGCTTCTTTTGCCTTGTCTATTCTATTGTTTAGAATGTAGGTAGGAATCTCTCCAGCAAGGCAACTTGTAAGAGCTATTAATCCTTTTGAATATTCTCTAAGAAGTTCCTTATCAACTCTTGGTTTATAATAAAAGCCCTCTATAAAAGATAAGCTTACTAATTTAGTTAAATTTTTATAACCCTCGAAATCCTTAGCAAGAAGAATTAAATGAAAAAGATCTCCTCTTTGACCTTTTTTCTCAAAACGTGAAT
>JAPYWU010000055.1 GCA_028276205.1 Dictyoglomaceae bacterium
AGATGGAAGCTAATTTAAATATATTAAAAGAAGAAGCAAGAGTGGCTCAAAGATATGAAGAGATAAACAAAAAAATTGCTGAAGTTCAAGAATCTCTTAAATATTATTTGTGGCAAAAAGCCTTGAAAAATCTTGAAAAATATAAGAAGGAATTTGAGAATATAGATTTAAGATTAAAAGAACTTGAGAATGTTATTGGTTCTACTTTATTAAATAAGGAGGAGCTTCAAAAAGAAAAAGAACATATAGATAAGATATTGAAGGATAAAAAAGGGTATTTGGAAAATTTAGACAATGAAATCCAAAAATTGAGTATAGAAAAAAGTAGAAATGAGGAAAAGAAAAATCTTCTAATTGAAAGATTGAAGAGTATAAGTGAAGAAAAGGTTGATTTAGAAAAGGAGCTTTATATAGTAGGAACACAAAAGAATGATGTTGAGAAAAAATTAGAAAGTATTAATAGCGAAAATTATGGTGAAATTTTTGATGTTTTGAAAGATAAAGAAACCGCCTTACAAGAAAAAATAATAGAAAAAAGTAGATTAGAGCAAAGAATTAGAGAATTCTCTGAATTTTCTTTTTCCCATGAAAATATAGAGATTTTAGATAGTAGAATCAATAAAATTAATATGGTAATCAGAAATTGGGAAAAAAGGTTAGTTAGACTTAAAAATTTTAAAGAGAGCTTGGAAAAAGATTATATTGAAAAGAATAAGATATTTAGAAAAAAGGAAGAGATTTTTGAGAAAAATATCGTTGAGATAAACAAATTAAAAAATCTCATAGGAGAACTAAAGGAGAGTTTAATAGAAAATTATCCCAGAGGTGTAAGAGAAATTATCCAATATAAAAAAGAAAAAATACATGATATTTTTAAGAACATTATAGAAATACCCTTTGAATATTTGGAGGCTTTATATAATCTTTTAGGAAACACTATATATGACATAATTGTGGATAACGAAAAGACCGCGAAAGAATTAATTAGCTTTTTAAAAGAGAAAAGAGCAGGATGGGCTACATTTAGACCCTTAACCTTAAATAAATATGATAAAGTTAAAGATCTTCCAGAGAAACTGAAAAATGTGGCTGTTAGGGCTATTGATATTGTGAAATATGATTCTCAATATGATAGTTTAGTTAAAAATATTTTAGGTAATGTTATTATTTTTAATAATTATGATTCTGCTGTTGAGAATAAAGACGTTCTTAATGATGGATGGAGGATTGTTACTCTCCAAGGGGAAGTATTCTTGCCATCAGGAACTATAAGTGGAGGGATAAGGTTCAATATTGAGGCTACACTTTTATCAGAAAAATCCATAGCAGAAAATGAAGAAAAGGTTAAAGATCTTATCGAAAGCAATGAATTCTTGAAAAAGGATTTAGAGATATTAAGAAATGAAATTGATAAAATGAAAGAAATAAGAATAAAATTAGAACCAATAATTATAAGACTTGAGAATCTAATTAGGAAAAAGAGCGAAGAGAGAGAAAAGCTTCTGGAAAGAAGAAAAAAATTAGAAGTGTATGAAAGAGAGGGGCGTTTCTTAGAGGATAGATTGAGAGCTATCATAGATGAAATCAATAGTTTACAAGAGGATATAAAAATATGTAGAGATAAGTATGAGAATTATAAGATTCAAAAAATAGCATTAGAAAAAGAGCTTAATCTTTTACAGGAGAGATATAGTTATCTTGAAAAAAGGGTAAAAAATATGGATCAAGAAAAAATGAAAATTGATAATGATTTATCCAATTTAGGTACAAACATTAACTATTTAGAGAATAGAATAAAAGAGCTATTACAAGAAAAGAGGAAAGTTCTTGAAGAAAATAATGAGTTTTTTGAAAGACAGAATCTTCTTATGGCTCATATAAAGGAATTAGAGAAAAGATGGCAGGAATATAGAGAAGAAGAGATTATACTCTTGGAAAGAAAGAAGGATTTATTAAATCGTATAAGAGAGTTAGAAGTAGACATTGAAAATAATTACCACGGAAATTTAGAATTAAAAATAGGTCTCCCCGAAGAAAAACTGAAGATTTTGGAGAAAGATCTTGTTAAAGAGTTAGAAGAGTTAGGTCCTGTAAACTTTTTGGCAAAAACAAAATTGGAGGAAGAAGAGAAAAAATATAAAGAGCTTATTATGCAGATAGATGATGTGTATGGATCTGTTAGTTCTTTGAAAAAGATAATTAGAGAAACAAAGGAAGAGGCAGAAAGAAAATTTATTAGTTGTTTTCTACAATTTAAGGATTTAGTGAATAAGAATTGGCAACTTTTCTTTCCTAATTCAAGTCTTGAAATTTTCTTAGATAACGAAAATGATCCATTGTCTTCTGATATAAAACTTAGAATTTCTTCTCAAAAGAAAAATTGGAGAAATATTATTATGCTTTCTGGAGGAGAAAAAAGTTTGGTGGGTATATCTATTTTGCTGTCAGCAGTAGAACTTGCTCATGTTAATTTTTGCTTTTGGGATGAAATTGATTCTGCTCTGGATAATCAGAATGCTATGGTTTTAGGTAGAAAAATTAAGGAATTAAGTAAAGAGAATCAGTTTATTCTTATATCTCATAATCCTGTTTTGATGCAATATGCTGATATAATATATGGTGTGACTTTAAATGATAAAGGTTCTTCACAAGTACTTTCTTGGAAATTAGAAGAGGAGGTTGCAAATTGAGCTTTTGGAATAGGCTACCAAAATTACAAAAGTTTGCTGAGAAATTACAAAACATTTTTAGCTTCTCTAAGATTGATGATGACCTTTTGGATGAACTTGAAATGGAGCTTATTCAGAGTGATTTAGGTTTAGAATTAACAAATCAATTAATAAATGAAATTAAAAGGCAAAAAATCACATCTACTTCTGAGCTTAGAGATTTTATGTTTAATTTCTTTTTGAGTATTTTTAATGGGATGAATTCTCAGCTTAATATTATTCCAGAAAAGATAAATGTTTTTATATATTTAGGGGTAAATGGTACAGGAAAAACAAGTGCGGTAGGAAAGATGGCTTATTATCTAAAAAACATGGGCTACTCTCCAATAATAGCTGCAGGAGATACTTTTAGAGCTGCAGCTATTGATCAGATAAAACTTTGGGGGGAGAGAGTAGGGGTAGATGTTATAGCTCAAAAAGAAGGAGCTGATCCAGCATCCGTTGTTTATAATGCTATAGAAGCTGCAAAAGCAAGAAATAAAAATATTTTATTGGTGGATACCGCTGGAAGAATGCACACAAAGAGTAATCTCTTAGAAGAATTGAAGAAGATTGAAAGAGTTGTTGAGAAGACTTTAGGATATAAAGCTTCTGAGAATCTTATTGTGGTAGATGCTACCTTGGGTCAAAATGTTATAAAACAAGTAGAGACTTTTAGAAATGCTGTGGATCTTACCGGAGTAATACTAACTAAATTAGATGGTACTGCAAAAGGAGGAGTAATTTTTAATATAGTAAAGACCTTTAAAATACCTGTAAAGTTTGTAAGTATAGGGGAAGATAAAGATGATTTTGAACCCTTTGATCCTAAGGAATTTATTGAATCTTTCTTGCCAAGGGTGGAAGTATGATAAGAAAAGCAAAAATACAAGATATACCTGAAATTCATAAGTTAATTAATGAATATGCTGAAAAAGGACTTCTTCTTCCAAGATCTTTAAGTGATCTTTATGAAAATATTAGGGATTTTTATATCTTGGAGATAGATAATAAAATTGTAGGTACTTGTGCTTTGCATATTATTTGGGAAGATCTTGGAGAAGTGAGGTCAGTTATTGTTAAAAAAGAATACGAAGGAAGAGGCTATGGAAGGAAACTTGTATTTACTTGCCTAAATGAAGCAAAAATTCTTGGCTTAAAGAGAGTTCTTGCTCTTACATATATTCCAGAATATTTTAAAAAGTTGGGTTTTGTAGAGGTTGATAAGAGAACATTACCCTTTAAGGTTTGGAGTGATTGTGTTAGATGTCCAAAATTTCCAGACTGTGGTGAATTCGCCTTAATATATTATTTATGAAATACTGGATTATACTTATTCTTTTTTTAATAGATAGGATAACTAAAGAAATGGCCAATAGACATTTTTTTGATGGAATAAAATTGAATTTTGTTATCAGTTTTAATCTCGTGCATAATTATGGGGCTGCTTTGGGAATATATATTCCAAGATTTTTGCTTATTTTTTTTAGTTTTGTAGCCCTTATAGTACTCTTGATACTATATAAGAAATTAGATTTTCTTGGAATAGCTTTTATATTAGGAGGACTTTTAGGAAATTTATATGATAGAGTTTTTTATGGTTATGTGATAGACTTTATTCATATGAAAAGTTTTTTTGTTTTTAATTTGGCTGACGTTTTTATTACGTTGGGTGGATTTTTTCTGTTTCTAAAACTAATAAAATAAATGAAGGAGGTTGAGAGGTAAAATGTATCCAAAATTGTTTACAATTCCCCAATTCCAATTTTTTAAGTATAAAATAGGACCAATTGTAATTTATTCATGGGGTACTTTTGTAGCTTTAGGCTTTCTTATTGGAATTCTATTAGCAATGAGATGGGCAAAAAGAGAAAATATTGATCCAGACCATGTATTGAATGTATCAGTATGGAGTATTATTTCAGGAATCTTAGGAGCAAGAATTGTTTATGTAATAAAATATTGGAATGCATATAAAGGTAATCCAATATCCATATTACAACTTTGGGATGGCGGGTTAATCTTCTTTGGTGGATTTTTTGCAGCAACAATTGTGGTATTAATTTATCTTTGGAGACATAAGATCCCTTATTGGAAGTTTTTAGATGTTATTGCTCCAAGTATTGCAATAGGTAGTGCAATTGGAAGAATTGGCTGTTTTTTAAATGGATGTTGTTATGGATATGAGACTCCCTTACTTTGGGGGGTAAAATTCCCAAATGTATATGGATATAGACATGCTACCGAGCTTTATTATACAGTAGCTTTCCTTATTGTTTTTATATATTTATTAAGGGTTAGGAATAGAAAGACTTTTGATGGAGAAGTAGCTACTAATTTCTTTGTTTATTATTCATTAGCTTTCTTCATTGTAGAAATATTTAGAGACAATCCAAGAAACTTTTTATATTTAACAGGATCTCAAACAGTTTCTTTATTACTTATCGCTTTTGGTATTTATGCTTATAGAAGAAGAAAGGCAGGATTACCTCTTTTGCCTCAAAGTTGTCCATTATATAGAAAAGTTTCAACAGAGCCTAAAGTAAAAAAGAATAAGAGGTAATTAGATATTTCTTAAGGCTGATTTTATGAAACTATCAATAAGATCTGGAAATTCAATTCCAAAAGCTTTGGCTGATTCAGGATATAAGCTTGTTTCTGTCATACCTGGAATAGTATTTACTTCTAAAACATATATATTTTGTGTATCTTCTTCTACAATCATGTCTACTCTTGAAAGATGTCTACAACCAAGGGCTTGGTGAGCTAAAACACCAAGCTCTTGGGCTTTTTTATAAGTTTCCTCGGAAAGTCTTGCAGGAATTATATGTTCACTTAATCCCGGAGTATATTTAGTTTGATAATCATAAAAACCTGTTTTAGGAATAATTTCTATTAAAGGAAGGCAAATAGTGTTTTCTACGTCATAAATACTTGCTGTTATTTCTTTTCCCCTTATAAACTCTTCTATTAGAATATATTGATCAAATTTAAAGGCATATTCAAGAGCTTTTATTAATTCATCTTTATTATTTGCCACAGATAATCCTATTGTGGAACCTTGATTTGAGGGTTTAACTATCCAGGGTTTCTTTAGTTCTTTTATATTTTCAAGGATTTTTTCTAAATCTTTTGTTTCCATATCTTTTTTAGAAATTTCAACCCATTTAGGGGTAGGTATTTTATGAAAAAGAAATATTTTTTTTGCCATAACTTTATTTAAAGCTAACGCACTGGCAAGGACTCCAGAGCCTACATAAGGTATACCAAGAAGTTCTAAGAGTCCCTGAATGGTTCCGTCCTCGCCATATAAACCATGGGCTGAAATTATAGCCACATCAATTTTTTCCCTTTTTATGTTTTCAACTATATTTTCGTCAATAGGTATTTCACAAAATTCATAACCTTTAACCTTCAGAGCAGAAATAATATTTTTGGCTGTTTTCATAGCAATCTCTTTTTCTGTAGATTTGACACCTATCAAAACTCCTATCTTCATTTATTTCACCTCTTGTGAGAATTATATATTTTTAGATTTTACCCTTAAGAAGCTTTTTTTAAAAGAGATCTTTGTGATATTATTAATTATTATGAGAAGTTTAGAAGATATTATTCAAGATTTAAAGAAAGAAGAAGATAAAGAAGAGGCAAGAGAAATTTATAAGATGTTCCAAAGAGTGGAGCAAAAAGGAGGAATATATTCAACAGGATTTTTATCTCTTACAGAACAATATTTGTTTCAAAAGATTAGTTTTCTTTTTCAAAATATATTATATACAAGGCTTGAAGGTGGTATAACTGGGGCTGAAAGGAAGAGAGGTTTTGTCTCTGATAAAATAGAATTGATAGAATATTTAGATTTAAGTAAATATTTTGCAGGAATAAGTCTAATTTCTTATGAAAAAATAAATTCTAATTTTATATTGGAGTTTTTAAAAGAAAAGGGTATTTCTTTAGATAAAATTGGGGATATATGGCTAACCCATGATGGTTGGAAGATTATTTTTGCTAATGAAATTAGAGATGATATAGAAAAAGTTTTAAATGAATCTAATTTTGAATTTAAAATATTAAGCTTTCATGAATTACAGAGTTATACAAAGCCGTCTAAAATATTACGCACAACGGAAGCATCTAAACGAGTGGATGCTATAGGAAGCTTTGCATTTGGGATATCAAGAAGTAAAATGCAAACTTATATTAAAGGTGGTGGCGTAGAGGTTAATGGAAGAAAGATTCAAGATTCTTTTTATGAATTAAATATGGGAGATATTGTGACTGTTCATAATCTTGGTAGTTTTAGGATTCTTGATATAAAAGAAACATCAAAGGGTAAATATCACATTGAAATAGAGAGAATGATGAAAAAATGATAACAAGAATGTACTACTTTAATGGACTTAACCAATTTAAGAGTATCTTTGAGAAAGAATCTTAAATAGTTAAAATTTACTTTAGGGGGTAGGAAAATCATGTCTACGAATTTTCCTACCTTGATATTAAATTTTGATGATGTCTATACAAATCAAAATCAGCTTCTTTCTGTAGGAAAGGTAATTTCTATTAATAATATTACCCAAGTCAGATATATATGTTCTTATGAGAAATTAGAGGAATTTAAAAAATTGATTCCATTTGATTATAAAGGAATTAAATTTTTGGGGAAAAGTGATTTTCACTATTTAACTTATCTTTTTATAAGGAACATAAAAATTCCCTTTGAGTTAGTAGTTATTGATCATCACTTAGACTTTAAGGAAACCTTTGATGGTTATATAAGTTGTGGATCCTGGATAAGAGATGCAATAAAATTGCCCTTTATTGAAAAAGTAGTAGTAGTTACTGATAATGAAAATGTTTCTTTTAAAGATAATTTGTTTAGGAAATTGAAAATAATAAAAAATGATGTTAACCTCTTAAAAAAATATATTAATTTTCCTATCTATATAAGTATTGACAAAGACATACTTGATAAAAAATATATCTCTACAAACTGGGAACAGGGAACAATGGATTTAGATTCTTTTATCAATATTATAAGTTTTCTTTTTAAATATAAAATATTAGGCATTGATGTCTGTGGTGAACCTGATTTTAATTTAATAGAAATAAGAAGAAGCGAAAAAATTAATTTATTGATACATGATATATTTAGAATACATACTCATGAAAAAATTACAGCATAATTATTTAGGATCTAATATATGTGATGGCTGAATAAAGACCTATAGAGGTAATGATATAAATGAGAAAGGGGACACACTTAAAAATTACGTATAAGGTTTCAAAATTTTATAATCTTCCTAAGAATCTCGAAAAAATATTACTTAAGGCAGTTATTTATCCAGACATAAAGAGAGATTACAAGATAAATTATAAAAAAAGATACTTTTACATATCTCACGAAAACCACCATAGAGTAGATCCTGAGAAGATAATAAATTATGTAGAAATAGATGATTGTAAAGTTATAGGATTAAAAAAAGATATTGATAGAAGCAATAGAAAATTAAAATGCATCCTTTCTGAAGAGCTTGGACACTACTTCACAGGCTCCACTTATAAAAACAGTAAGCCCAAAAACTATAGAGAAGAAATTGAAATCTCAAGAAATGAATACAGAGCAAAAAAGTGGCAAGTATTTTTCC
>JAPYWU010000056.1 GCA_028276205.1 Dictyoglomaceae bacterium
TTTTATCCTTTGTCTATATTTTGTATTGTATCCAAATCCTGTCCCATCTATCACTATGTATTTATATCCCTTTATTTTGTATCTTTTCTCTACCTCCTTCCTTACATATTCCAAAAGCTCTTCCATTGTCTTTTCATCTATTCTCTTGAATCTGTAATGAAGATTTGAGATATGGGGTGCTTTCTTTATTCTTTCCTCTTGATCGCATAAAAAGAAGAGCTGTAAAGATAATATCATCTTTGTAAATTTATTTAACTTTCTCTATATACTCCTTCATATCCATCTTTTATTGTTATAAGATAGGGACGAGCTATAGCTCTTAAATCAAGACTTTGAAGAATATAGGAAGAAAGTTCTAAAATTCTAAATCCTGGTTTATATAATCCTGAAGTATAATTTTTGACTCTCTTTTTTGGATGTACAGATCTTTATCACATTATTTTTACATATCTCGCTTAAGCTTGGATATCTTTCGGGGTGATTCTTACCATTACCTCCCTATTCAAAATCATTCTCTAACACTACTTTTAAAGCGTCCCTCTTTTTCATTACCTCTAATCCTTCATTTATTTCTTTTAAAGAAAATTTATGGGTAATGAACAAAGAAAAAATATCTTTATTCCTTAAAATAAATGATACTGCTTTGTAAAGATGACTACCTTCACTAACCCATATCCCTTGAATGGTTAAATTCTTAGATGCAATCTCATATATATCAATTGGAATTTTCTCTTGTGGTGTTGAAACACCTACTATAAGATAAATACCCCCTCTTCTCAAAAGATCAATTCCTTCTAAAATTGCATTACTATTTCCTGTGGCCTCTATAACTATATCTGCACCTCTCCCATGAGTTATATCTAATATCTTCTTTTTTCTCTCTTGTATAGAAATTTCATTTCTATCAATAACTAAATCTACTCCTATCTTTCTTGCTATATTTAATCTTTTTGAAGATCCAGATATAAGGATAATATTTTCAGCTCCAATATATCTTGCTAAAACACAAGAAAACATTCCTAATGGTCCACCACCTTGTATTACAACTGTTTTACCCATAAGATTATTGCTTAAGAAATCAAAGGCATGAACTGCTGTAGCTCCTGTACAACCTGCTAAAACCATTAGAGAAGGATCAGAATCTTTTGGAAGTTTTATTATCTCTGTTTTTTCTTCTAAAATTATATATTCGCTAAAAGCGCCAAGAAGATAAGGGTATTCTCTGCAACTTCTGTTTATTCCATAAACCTTTCTATAAGGACAAAGATAAGATTCTTTTGCAACTTTACAATAAAAACACTCTCCACAAGCAATTCCTCTATTCCAGATAATTAAATCACCCTTTTTTAGTATCTCATCATTTAAATCTTTCTTCTCTCCATTGATTTCTATTATTTCCCCTACCCCTTCATGACCCAAAATTATAGGTAAAGGCACTCTTGGATCTTTTCCTTCAATCATATATAAATCAGAACCACATATTCCTGAAAAAAGAATCTTTACCAATAATCCATTTTTAGGAAGCTCTGGTATATCAAATTCTTTTAAGATTAAGGGTTTCTTAAACTCTTCAAGAACCATTGATCTTGATTTCATTAAAGTTCCCCCTTCAATATTTAAAATATTAAGAGGTAAAACCTATATTTTTAATTTTAATATATTTTATTGCATATTAGTAAATTTTATTGCAAATTTTACACCATATTTTAAAAACCATTTAAAGCTCTGTCAATAGTTGTAAGCAAGATAACTTAAAAACTTTTTGTTATTTAATATAAATAATATTTAAAATATACCGGACAAGAGAAATGGGGAAAAAGCTATTTAATTTTTTAAATTAGACGGCAATTAATTACCGTATACCTTATTAAAAATTAGATATTGACAAATATAATAGTAAGATATAATATATTAACATTTAAAATTACTAGGAAGGGGTGATATATGATATTATTTTAATAAATAAATGTTAAAAATGAACTTTAATAAACAAATCTTAAAGGAGGGAAAAAAATGGCAAACAGCTTTCCAAAAACCAAAGAAGAGGTCTTAAAGTATATTAAGGACAATGACATTTATTTTGTGGAGATTTGGTTTACAGATGTATTAGGATACCTCAAAAGTTTCACTATAACAGCCCATGAATTGGAGAAAGCCTTTGAAGAAGGATTAGGATTTGATGGTTCATCTGTCAGAGGATATACAAGGATAGATGAAAGTGATATGATTGCTTTTCCAGAGCCAGAGACTTTTACAATTCTTCCCTGGAGACAAAAGGATATAAAAGTAGCAAGAATGTTTGCGACAATAGTTGAACCAAGCGGAAAACCCTTCGACGGAGATCCAAGAAACGTACTTAAAAAGATGCTAAAGAAAGCAAAAGATATGGGATTTACTTACTATGTTGGCCCTGAATTAGAATTTTTCTATATTAAATCTCCAAGTACAAATCCTGAAGTACTTGATTGGGGTGGATATTTTGATTTAATACCTCGAGACGAAGCTATAGACCTTAGAAATCAAACAGTTAAAATGCTTGAAGATATGGGTATAACCGTTGAATTTAATCACCACGAAGTTGCCCCCTCACAGCATGAAATAGATTTTAGATACTCGGAAGCTCTTACAATGGCAGATATAGTTATGACCGCAAGATTAGCAATAAAAGAAGTAGCCTATTTAAATGGTGTATATGCAACCTTTATGCCAAAACCCTTCTTTGGACAGAATGGTTCTGGTATGCATGTTCATATGAGCTTATTTAAAGATGGAAGAAATGCCTTTTTTGATCCAAATGATAAATATCATTTATCACCAGTTGCAAAACATTTTATTGCTGGTCTTTTGAAACACGCAAAGGAAATCACATTAATTACTAACCAATGGGTAAATTCCTATAAGAGATTAGTACCAGGATATGAAGCACCAGTTTATATTTCTTGGGCTATGAGAAATAGGTCTGATCTTATTAGAGTACCAATGTATAAACCTGGAAAGGAAGAGGCAACAAGAATTGAATATAGAGCTCCTGATCCAGCTTGCAATCCTTATCTTGCCTTTGCTGTAATGCTGGCTGCAGGGCTTGAAGGAATAGAGAAAAAATATCCTCTTCCAGATCCTGTTGAAGAGAACGTATATCATATGACAGAAGAGGAAAGAAGAAAAAGAGGAATAGAGAGTCTTCCAGGAAGTTTAATTGAAGCAATAGAGATAACTGAGAAGAGCGAACTTGTAAGAAATGCTTTAGGAGATCATGTGTTTACAAACTTCATAGAGAATAAGAAAATTGAGTGGGACAACTATAGAAGACAGGTAACCACATACGAGTTAGAAACCTATCTACCAATACTATAAAAAAGGAGGGAGAATTCTCCCTCCTTTTTAATATGCATACAATTTTCCATAAGGTCTTTTGTTAAAGGGTATAACTTTTAAAAAGGGTTTTTTCATAATATAATCATAGTCTATATTAAAATACTCAGAAAATCTTTTAATATTCTCATCAAGAAAATCTTTATCTTCTTCATCAATTTCCAAAATTTTTCCTTCTTTTCCCAACTTATATTCAGGAATTTTTCCTCTAAAATAAATTATTCCTCCATGAATTCCTGTACTACAAAAATATCCACATAAATTCTCATCATTCTCTTCTTCCAATCCTAATATGATAATTCTTCCACCAGCCATATATTCACCTAAAAAATCTCCCGCTGTTCCACCAACAACAATTACAGGAATCTTATCTTTATACTCTTTCATGTGAATTCCTACCCTATATCCTACATTTCCTTTTATAAAAATTTTTCCACCTCTCATACCATAACCTATGATATCCCCACATGATCCATATATTACGATTTCGCCATCATTCATAGTATTTCCAACTCCATCTTGGGCATTCCCATATACCCTTATGTTAAGACCATTCATAAAAACACCTAAATCATTCCCTGGTACCCCATAAATTTCAATAGTTCTATCTGGGAAGGTAAGCCCAGCACCAATATACCTTTGGCCATTAACATTTATTAGCTTAATTTTTTTATATCCCTCATTAAGTTTTTTCTCTATTTCTTCATTTAGTTCTTTATAATGCATTCCTTTAGCATCTATGGTAAAAGTATCTTCTATTATCCTCATTTTTAAGACCTCCATATCTTTTCTTTTCTTGTTTCTTTAGGAAGGTCTAAAAAGCCAAAGTTATCTAATAAAAGCCTATCTTTAAAATTAGAAACATCTACCTTATTTCTCATTAGATCTACAATCATACCTGTTCTGTCAAAAGAATTAATAAACATGAATCCCAAAATTTTTCCTTCCTTTATATAAATTTTTCTATATATCTTTTTTTCTTCCTCTAATCTTTTAAGAATTTCACAACCATCTATTGGATTTACTAAGCCTCCTGTCATCATATGAATATCAAAAAAGCCTATAGAATTTATAGGAAATCCACCATCATATTTTGTTTTCTCTCCCGCCATATTCAGACCAGCTATTTCACCCTGAATATATGCATTAGGAAGTATAGGTATTACTCTGTTTTCTCCTAAAATCATATCAAAGGCAGATACCACATCTCCTGCAGCATAAACATCTTGTATATTTGTCTCCATTCTTTCATTCACCAAGATCCCCCTGTTAATCTTTAATTGGGTATCTTTAAATATATCCACATTAGGTACAACACCAATAGAAAAAACTACCAAGTCTGCTGGAATTTCCTCTAAGGATTGAAGTCTTACTTTTTCAACTTTATCATCCCCGATAATTTCAATTACTGAATTTTTAAGAATAAATTTTATGCCATGATTCTCCAATTCCTCTTGGACTAATTTAGCTCCTTCATTATCTAAGATTGATCCTAAAATTCTATCTGCAAGCTCAACTACAGTAACATCACAACCTCTTTTAGTCAATGCTTCTGCAGCCTTTAATCCACTTAAGCCTCCTCCTACAACTATAGCCCTCATTCCATCACATATAACTTTATCTATTTCTTTAACATCATCAAATTTAATAAATGTAAAAACATTCTTTTTGTTAAGACCAGGGATATTAGGGATAAAAGGTTTTCCGCCTGTGGCAATTAATAGTTTATCATAAGAAATCTCTTCACCATTTTCCAAATATACCTTTTTCTTCTCAAAATCTACTCTTTCTACTTTTACCCCTAAAATGGGTTTAACTTTATATTTTTCGTAATAATTCTTAGGACGATAGTAAATTTTATCATCACTTATTTTCTTAGAAAGCCAATAAGATATCAAAGGCCTGGAATATACATGATATGGCTCATTAGATATTACTACTATCTCATTTTCTAAATCTACCTTTCTTATTCCCTCAATACACCCACAACTTGCTATAGAATTTCCAATAATCACATATCTCAATTTAATCCCTCCCTAAGCCTCTACTATCTCTAAAGCTGAATTAGGACAATTCTGAACACAAGCAGGCTCTCCAGCATCTAAGCACAGATCACACTTAGATGCCACTTTTTTATTCTCTCCCCTTCTTATAGCTCCATAAGGGCATACCAAAATACAAGACCAGCATCCCACACACTTATCCTCATCACATACTACAATTCCTGTTTTATCATCTCTATGCATTGCTCCTGTAATACAAGCTTTGGTACATAATGGATCATCACAGTGCCTACATTGTAAGGCAAAAGTTATATAATAACCTTCTTTTTCTTCTACAATAACCTTTGGCGTTGGCTTATCTTTCTTTTTGAAGGCCTTTATCAAATCCTTTGTACCAGAATGAGCAAGAACACAATATACCTCACATAGATGACAACCAATACATACTTCTTCTTTAGGATAAATCCTTCTTTTTGTTTTATCTTTGGTCTCTATTATCATTTACATTCCCTCCCCTGCATGTTTTACTCCTAAAATCTCCAACTCCTTTTCCGTGAGCCCCACACCTCTCAACATAAGCCTATTCCCTCTCAAACTCTCCAAAGCATTAATTCCCATACCCCCTAACATCTCTTTTATCTCATGAGACCAAGCTTTTAAGAGATTCGCAGCCCTTCTGGCTCCAATCTCAGGATTTAACCTTTTCACCAAATTAGGATCTTGAGTTGCTATTCCCCAATTACATTTGCCTGTATGACAATTTTGACAAAGATGACATCCTATGGAAATTAAAGCAGCTGTAGCGATATATACCGCATCAGCCCCTAAAGCTATAGCTTTAATTACATCAGCACTATTCCTTATAGATCCAGCCACTATTATGGATATTTGATTTCTTATTCCTTCTTCCCTTAAACGAGAGTCTACAGCAGCTAAAGCCAGCTCTATAGGTATTCCTACATTATCTCTAATTCTTGTTGGAGCAGCACCTGTTCCTCCTCTAAATCCATCAATCACTATAAAATCCGCTCCTGCTCTTGTAATACCAGAGGCTATAGCTGCCACATTGTGTACAGCTGCAATTTTTACTCCAACAGGTTTTTGATAATTTACAGCCTCTTTTAATGCAAAGATAAGTTGTCTTAAATCCTCAATAGAATATATATCATGTTGAGGGGCAGGAGAGAGAGCATCTGTACCAATAGGAATCATACGAGTAGCAGATACCTCTTCTCCTACCTTTTCCCCTGGGAGGTGCCCACCTATTCCTGGCTTGGCCCCTTGGCCAATCTTTATTTCTATAGCTGATCCTGCATATAAATAATCTATATCTACCCCAAATCTTCCAGAAGCGCACTGAACAATAGCTCTATCTTTATAAGCGTATAATTTCTTATGTAATCCACCTTCTCCTGTATTCCAATAAGTACCCATCTCTACTGCAGCCCTTGCCAAAGATTCTTGGGCATTTAAGCTTATAGAACCAAAGGACATGGCAGAAAACATTACGGGAACTTCTAATTCCAGTTGAGGAGGCATCTCTGTAACCAATCTACCTTCTTCATCAAACTCTAATTTTTCTGGCTTTCTACCTATGAAGGTTTTTATCTCCATAGGCTCTCTTAAAGGATCGATTGAAGGATTTGTAACTTGGCTTGCATTTATCAAGAGTTTATCCCAATAAATGGGATAAGGCTTATCATTTCCCATACCTGTTAAAAGAATTCCACCAGTTTCAGCTTGCTTATATATGTCTTTTATAGCTCTTGCTGTCCATTGATAGTTTTCCCTAAATTCTAATGGATTTCTCATAATAGTTATAGCCTTTGTAGGGCATAAGGCTACACATCTATGACAACCTACACATTTTGAATTATCAGAAATTATTCTATCTTCTTCCTCATCATAATCATGCACACCATTAGCACATTGCCTTACACAAACCTTACATCTTATACATTTTGTTTCATCTCTTATAACTAAAAAATCAGATTCATACAGGGTCTTCATACTAACACCTCCGCTTCTTCTAAAAAGCCTACCACAGGTTCTCCTCCTTTGGGTAGATAAATTCTATCAGGATTACTACAAAGTTCTCTTATGGCTGCCTCTTCAGAAGCAACATATAAGGTTTCTCCTTTTTCAGCTGCAACTAATGGTCTCAACTTTATACGATCATTAAGCGCTATCATACCATTAGAAAAGCCCAAAATAATTGCAAAAGGTCCATTGAGAAGACAACTCTGGTAAACAGCCCTTATAGCTTTAAGTTTCGCCTTTTCTTCCTCATCCATTCTTTCAATAACACTATAAAAAGGAGCAGCTAATGCCTTAATGGCAATATCTAATGGTAGTTTATGTTTCCTAAGCAAAAGATCAATAATATAGGTTATGACCTCTGTATCTGTCCTTAGTGTACATTTATATCCGAACATTTCTATATATCTAACATTAGCACCATAGGAAGAAATTTCTCCATTATGAACTACACTCCAATCTAAAAGTCCAAAAGGATGAGCTCCACCCCACCAACCTGGTGTATTTGTAGGAAAGCGGGTATGAGCTGTCCACATATAACCTTTATATTCCTCTAATCTATAAAATTCTCCTATATCCTCAGGATATCCAACCCCCTTAAATATTCCCATATTCTTCCCACTTGAAAATACATAAGCTCCATCTATTTTTGTATTTATCTCCATAACTTTTTCCACCACATAATCTTCCTCAGAAATTTCATCTTCAAGTAAATATTCCTCTTTAGGTTTTGCAAAATATCTCCATATTAGAGGTGCATGTCTTATATTTTTAACTTTTCTCGTAGGAATGCTCTCCTCATATACTATATTGAAATATTTATATAAAAATTGGGATGTTTCTTCTTTTGCCTTTGTATTCTCGTAAAAAAGATGAAAAGCATAATATTCCTTTTTATCAGGATATATTCCATAAC
>JAPYWU010000057.1 GCA_028276205.1 Dictyoglomaceae bacterium
TTTGTAACATTCTTTGGGCATAGATTTATAATGAAAGGCATTAATAGGGCTGTCTCAAGAACGGGGAAAGAGATGAAAGCCCCTAAAACAGTCTCCATGATTATTGGTTTTCTTTTATATGGTTTTGGTTTGGCTGTTATTTTGTCTATATGGAATGTTAATTTAACCCCCTATCTCACAGGACTTGGTATATCAGGTGTTGTTTTAGGACTTGCCTTTCAAGAACCTCTTACTAATTTTCTTTCTGGAATACTTGTGCTGGTTACAAGAAAAGTATTTGAGGGAGAGGCAGTAGAAATTGATGGAATAAGTGGAATGGTAGATATAGTGGAAATGAATCATACCAGATTAAAAACCTTTGATGGAAAGATGGTTTATATACCAAATAGAAAAGTATGGTCTGGAATGGTTACTAAATATTGGCCAGGACCTTACCGTAGGTTAAGTTTTGATATAACTGTAGATTATTCTTCTGAGCTCAATAGGGTTATTGAATTATTAAAAAAAGCTATAGATGAAGAGCCATTAGTGATAAAAGATCCACAAGTATCAAATATAGTTACATTTAAAGAGTATGGGAGTTCTGGAATTACTTATACTGTTTATTTTTGGGTAGATAGGGATCATTATTTTGATGCTATAAACTCATTAAGTACAAGAGTAAAGAAAATTTTTGAAGAAAATGGGATTAAAATTCCTTTTATGGTTGTAGATTTGAGGGTAAGTCAAAAAACATAAAAGGGGAGGTTAGTTTTTATGAGGTATAACTTTAAACTGTTTCTTCTTTTCCTTTTATTGCTCCTTTCAATATCTACTTTAAAGGAGGTGAGAGCTGTGGAAATCCCTTCGCTTAAGGAAGTGTATAAGGACTATTTTTTAATTGGTGCAGCTGTAAGTAATTTAAATATTTACAACTACGAGGACCTTCTTAAGAAACATTTTAATAGTTTAACTCCCGAAAATCAAATGAAATGGGAAGTTATTCATCCAAGACCAAATGTCTACAATTTTAATGATGCTGACGAGATTGTAGATTTTGCTATGAAGAATGGTATGAAGGTTAGGGGACACACATTAGTATGGCATAATCAGACTCCACCATGGGTTTTTGCTGGAAAAGATGGTGGTTTAGGAACTAAAGAGGAACTATTAGAGAGATTAAAGGAACATATTAAGGAAGTAGTAGGACATTATAAAGGGAAAGTTTATGCTTGGGATGTGGTAAATGAAGCATTATCAGATAATCCTTATGAATTTTTAAGAAAAGCACCATGGTATGATATTTGTGGAGAAGAAGTTATAGAAAAGGCTTTTATATGGGCACATGAGGTAGATCCGGATGCAAAATTATTCTATAATGATTACAATTTGGAAGATCCTGTAAAAAGAGAGAAAGCATATCAGTTGGTGAAAAGATTGAAAGAAAAAGGAGTGCCAATTCATGGTATCGGTATTCAAGGGCATTGGACTTTAAGTTGGCCTACTCCTAAGATGCTTGAAGACTCAATAAAAAGGTTTTTGGAACTTGGAGTAGAAGTACAGATTACAGAATTTGATATATCAATTTATTACGATAGAAATGAAAATAATAATTTTAAAGTTCCTCCAGAGGATAGGCTTGAAAAACAGGCTCAACTTTATAAAGAGGCTTTTGCAATATTAAGAAAATACAAGGGGAAAGTCACTGGAGTTACTTTCTGGGGAGTTGCGGATGATTATACATGGCTTTTCTTCTGGCCTGTAAGAGGGAGAGAGGATTATCCACTTCTTTTTGATAAGAATCACAATCCTAAGAAGGCTTTTTGGGAAATTGTAAATTTTTAGAAATGGAGGAGATTTAAGATAATGTCTCATAAAAGAATTTTTAGATTTTTAATATTTTCTTTAGTTCTGCTGACTATTAGTCTTAATCTTACTTTAGCAGATACAAATAAATATGTTAATGAAAAATATGGGTTTTCAATAATTCCACCTGAGGGTTGGGAATTTCAGGACGGTTCTCCTTATAATTTAGCTGCAATTTTTGTTGGTCCTGCTGATTTAGGTTTTAGAGTTAATTTTAATATTAATATAATTAATATTCCAGAAGATGAGGAAGCTGTCATAAATGATGAGTTAATATCATCAATCAAGGAAGAATTAAGCTATGTTTCAGAGGAATTAGGAGAGATAGAATTCCAAAATGAGGGTAAAAGAGATGTGGCAGGATTTGAAGGTTATGAATTAGTTTATCTCATAAAGATAGTAGGAGATGTAGCTATAAAACAAAAGCAAGTTTACTTTATTAAAGATCATAAATTCTATGTTTTTACTTTTTCTGCTCTTAAAGATACCTTTGATAAATATTTGCCTCTTTTTGAAGATAGCTTGAAAACATTTCAAGTATTGTAAAAAAAGGGAGGGACTAATTTAAGTCCCTCCCTCAAAGATATAATTCATAAATTTACCATGTCATAAGATTTCCTTTATAATCCATATAGATGTTTTTATCATTTACGTCCCATTCTTTCATAGATAAATTATAAATTCCTTCTGCTGCTTCTTCTGGAGAGATATCTGCATCAGGACCACCCATATCGGTTCTCATCCATCCAGGATGAATTGCAAGGACTTTTATACCTTTATTTCTACTATAATTTTGTAATATAGCAGAAAGCATATTTAAGGCTGATTTTGACATACAATAAGCGTATTCTCTATCTCTCCAACAATTAGATATACTACCCGCTTCAGAAGATACATTAATAATTAATTTCTTGTTTCCCCTTTCAACTAAAGAGAAGAAGTATTTTAATACTCTTAAGGGACCTATGGAGTTTATATTCAGTGTTTGTATAGCTTTTTCTATGTCCACATTTTCAATTGTTTTTGTTTTATCTTCTAAATAGACAGCTGCATTGTTAATTAATATGTCAATGTGGGAGACTTTGCTTTTTACAAATTCAAAAGCATCTTTAACGGAATTTTCATCTGCCACATCCATTTTGTATAATAGGAGATTAGGATTATCTTTGATTTTCTCTAAGTGTTCTAAATTTCTGCGATAGGTGGCAATTACATAATCACCTTTTGAAAGATAAAGCTCAGTTAAAGAATAACCTAAGCCTTTTGAGGCTCCAGTTATTAATACAATATAGGACATACAAAGTTCCTCCTTTAAGTATATATATTTTGTTATTATTTTATCCTATTTTTGAGAGATGTTAAATTATTGCATACTCCATTATAGTTTCTTGAGATATATGTTCCTTAGGTAATTCTGCTGTTATTCTCCCCTTTGAAATTATCAATACTCTATCAGATAAGGCTAAAATCTCTGGAAGTTCTGAAGAAATAAGTATAATTCCAATACCTTGTTTTGCTAATTCACCTATTAAAGAGTGTATTTCTGCCTTTGCCCCTACATCTATACCCCTTGTTGGTTCGTCCAATATTAAAACCTTAGGATTTAAGGCAAGCCATTTAGATAAAACCACTTTTTGTTGATTTCCTCCTGATAGATTTAATACTTTTTGAAAAATACTTGGGGTTCTAATCTTTAGCCTCTCTACAAAGTGATTTGCTAATTTATATTCTTTTTCTGCTTTTATGATATAGTTTGGGAATAAAAAGGGTAAAGAAGCAAGAGATATATTCTCATATACAGCCATATTTAAAATAAGTCCTTGTAATTTTCTATCCTCTGGTACTAATCCTATACCTAATTTTACCGCATCTTTAGGGGTCCTGATATCTACCTTTTTTCCTTCTAAATATACTTCTCCTGTAGTTTTTGGATCTGCTCCAAAAATTGCTCTAACAATCTCTGTTCTTCCAGCACCTACAAGTCCAGCGATGCCTAAAACTTCACCCTTTTTTAAATAAAAAGATATATTATGAATTTTGTTTGATGAAAGATTCTTTACTTCTAATACTATATCTCCTTTTTCAGTTTCAGGTTTTGGAATAACTCTTATATCTCTTCCTACCATTAATCTTATAACCTCATTATATCTTTCTTTATCTGCAGGCAATTCTCCTACCTTTTTCCCATCTCTTAAAACAATTATTCTTTCAGCAATTTGGAAGACTTCTTCTAAACGATGGGTTATAAATATAATAGAAACACCCTGATTCTTAAGATTCCTTGCAATTTCAAATAATTTTTCTACTTCTTTTCCTGCTAATGCTGAGGTGGGTTCATCCATAATTATTATTTCCGATTTTAATGCAAGAGCTTTGGCAATTTCTACAATTTGTTGTTGGGCTACTGTAAGATCTCTTACTAAAGTATCGGGAGGTATATCTAAGCCCAGTATTTCTAATAATTTTTGGGATTCATAGAATGCCTTTTTATAATCAAAAATTTTTATTATTTTACCCTTTTTGGGTTCCTTACCTAAAAAGATATTAGTAGCAATATCTAAATTAGGTGCTAAATTGAATTCTTGATGGATCATGGATATTCCAAGACTTTGGGCTTCGTGAGGTGTTTGAGGATTAATTTCTTTTCCTTTAAATATTATTTTGCCACTATCCTTTTGATATATGCCAGCAAGAATCTTCATGAGGGTAGACTTTCCTGCACCATTTTCACCTACAATTGCTAAAATTTCTCCTTTATATACTGTTATATTAACATCTGATAGAGCTTGAACTCCTGGGAAACTTTTATATATATTTCTCATCTCTATCAATATCTCTTGGTTCATTTTATAATCTACACCTCCATTTTATTTTAAAGGAGAGGGGTTTTATTACCCCTCTCCTTTAATAAATTTACCAACCCTGTACTGGAATTCCTAATTCTTGTAGCTTCTTTCTATATTGTTCTACTGTAAGAGCTTGTACACTCTTTATGCTCTTTACATATTTATCTCCTGCTACTACATCTACTCCTGTATCAATAATTCTATTTGCAGGTAACTCTTTAAGGGTTGCATCTATGCCCTTTTGAGCCATCTTAGTAAGTACCTCTACACTCTTGTAACCCATCATATATGGTCTCTGTCCTACAGTTGCAGCAATAACTCCTTCTTTTATAAGTTGCATGTGTTCAGCTGTAGTATCAAAACATACTATGATTACTTGTCCTACTTTTCCAGCTGATTTTACGGCTTTTGCTGCAGCTGGTCCGTTAAATGCATATACTCCAAAGAATCCTCTCAAATCTGGATAAGTAAGCAGAGCTTGTTCTGCAAGAGTTACCGCTCTTCCTGTATCCTCAAAGTCGCAGAGTGCAGGTTTTGTAACTACTGTAATTCTTTTGTTATTAGCTATACCATCCATGAATCCTCTCATTCTTTCTAAGGAATTCATAGCAGTAAGTGATCCTGTACCTATTGCTACTTTTCCACTTTTTATTCCTAAGAGATCAGACATTACTAAACCAGCAATTTTTCCAGCTGAGTAGTTATCAGTTCCAATATATACTAATCTCTTGCTTTGAGGAGCATCAGTGTCTAAGGTGATAACTGGAATGCCTTTTGCCATAGCCTTTTCAATAGTAGGAGCAATAGCTGTAGGATCGGATGGTGCTATAGCTATTCCATCTACTCCCATAGCGATGAAAGATTCCATTTGAGAAATCTGTGCTGGAATGTCTTCTTTTTGAGGTACAAAGAATGTGGCTTTAACTCCTAAATCTTGGGCTGCTTTCTTTACTCCCAATTCTACTTCTGCCCAATAAGGATGTACAGATTTTCCTATAACTGCTATGTGTATATCTTTTGAAAATCCTGTAGAGAATATGAAAGGAAAGGCTAAAATCAATAAAATAACAAGCAACTTACGCATTTTTTATTCCCCCCTGTTCATTTTTTTTAATTTAAGGTTCAGAAATTTTTAGATTAAAAATGACTTGAGAAAAATTTTCACCTCCCTTCTAACTTATGGCTTTTTCTTTTTCCTCCAGATATCTAAGGTTACTGCTGTAACAATGACAAGTCCCATTACCACATCATGCCAATAAGAAGATATCTCTAATAGAATTAGTCCATTGTAAATAACTGACATTATGGTGGCACCTATAATAGTACCAAGAATAGTACCTTCACCACCTGATAAGGATGTTCCACCTATAACAGCTGCAGCAATAGCACTTAGTTCATAGCCTCCTCCTACTCCTGCCTGTCCCTGACTTAGTCTTGATGCAATTATTATTCCTGTTACTCCTGCAAGAAAGGAGCCAAAGATATAAGTATATATTCGAATTTTATCCACATCTATTCCAGAGAGTCTTGCCGCTTCAATATTTCCACCAATTGCATATAAATTTCTTCCAAGAACGGTATATTTAGTGATGAAAAAGGAAAGAAGAGTGAAAACAATAAGAATTATTAATGGAAAGGGTATTCCTAAAATTTCACCTTGCCCTATAAAGAAGAATTTTTCTGGAAGGCCTATTATAGGCCAACCCTTTGTTATTACAGATGCAAGCCCTCTTGCAGCTGTTAATGTTCCCAGAGTTATTATGAAAGGTGGTACATTAAGTTTTGTAACAAAAAAACCATGCCATAAACCTATGATAGAGGACATTAAAAGAACTAATAAGATGGAGATGTACATATCAATTCCGTTTTTCATAAATAAAGCTACTAAAACTCCAGTTAAGGCTACTAAAGACCCTACAGAAAGATCTATACCTCCTCCAATAATAATAAGAGTTTCACCTATAGCTAAGAGACCATATATAGCTACTTGCCTTGCTATTACTTGTAGGTTAAAGGGAGTTATAAATTTTGGATTGAGAATGGTTATAAATACACAAAGTACAATTAGAGCAATGAGAATGTTAAACTCCTTGAAGAATCCCCTTTTTCTTTGTTTTTCTGTTTTAATGCTTTATCACCCCTTTTAAAAAAGATTACGTTAACGTTTTTATTATATCATCAAATATTTTTTAATCAAAATTTTTATAAATATTTCAATAGATATTGACCTAATAAGATTTAATCTTATAGAATTTATAAAAATTTATAGATATAAAAGAGGTTAGTTATGGAAAAATTAAGTGAGTTAAGAGAATTAATAGATGAAATTGATAAAAAGATTTTGAATCTTTTAAATGAAAGAGCAAAGATAGTATTGGAAATTAAAAATTGGAAAAAAGAAAAAGACTATCCTATTTTTGACCCTAAAAGGGAAAAGGAAATATTGGAAAGACTAATAAAGGAAAATGAGGGTCCTCTACCTCCTGAGGCGGTTTATGGAATTTTTAAAAGTATAATGAGTTATTTAAGAGGACTTGAAAAGGAGTTGACTGTTGCCTATCTTGGTCCTGAAGGAAGTTTTACACACCAAGCTGCTGTTAAATTTTTTGGGGAGGGGGTTAGATTTATTCCTTTACCTTCTGTGGAAGATATTTTTAAAGTTTTAGAAGAAGGAACGGATTTTGGAGTAGTACCTATTGAGAATTCTTTAGAAGGAACAGTAGGAGTTACAATGGATTTTTTAGCAATTACTACAAGTAAGGTAATAGGTGAGGTATATTTGGACATAAGGCATTCCTTGTTATCCATAGAACAAGATATTAAAAAGATTAAAAAAGTTTATTCTCACCCTCAAGCATTAGCCCAATGTAGGAGATGGTTGAGGCAGAATTTACCTGATGTAGAAGAAATACCCACTTCCAGTACCAGTTATGCTGCCATGATAGTATTAAAAGAGAAGAATAGTGCAGCAATAGCCAGTAATTTTGCTGCTGAGATTTTTGGGTTAAATATAATAGCTGAAAATATACAAGATTCATGGAATAATAAGACGAGATTTTTAGTGCTTGGTAGAAATATCCCAAAACAAACAGGTAAAGATAAGACCTCCATAATTTTCTCAGTAAAACATCAAGCAGGAGCTCTTTATAGGGCTTTACGACCTCTTCATGACTATGGATTAAATATGACTTTAATTCAATCAAGACCAGTTCCTTCTAAACCGTTTGAGTATAGATTTTTTGTTGATTTTCAGGGACATATTGAAGATAATAGAGTAAAGGAAGCATTAGATAAGATAAAGGAGGAATGTTTAGATTTTAAAATACTTGGTTCTTATCCTGAGGCCAATGATTTCTGAGGTAGATGTTTAATTATAAATTCTTTACTATATATTAGATCTTCTATCTTATTGTTAAATACAGTTTCAATTGTTAAAATACTGTCATAGTTTATATCAAAAAGTCTTTCAAAGAACTCTTTAAAATTTATGAATCCTTCACCAAGTTTTAG
>JAPYWU010000058.1 GCA_028276205.1 Dictyoglomaceae bacterium
GGAAGATGGAATTTTTGTTATGCAAGCAGGTACTACTCATCATTTGAAAATATTTTTCCATGCAGTTATGAATTCAACATTAAGGGCTGTTTTTAAAAAGGTTAGATCTTACCAAGCTTATGTACCTGCTTATGATTTCATATGGAGTTTTATATTTGCAAGTGATAAAATAGATCCAAAAGAATTTTCGGAAAAAGAAATTGATGACATAATAAAGAATAAAGGCTTAGAAGGGCTGAAGTTTTATGATGGGGAAACCCATAAAATGATGTTTTCATTACCTAAAAACCTAAGAGATATAATTGAAAAAGAAGATAGAGTAGCATATGATAATGCTCCTCTATATGCAGTAGAGGATTAAAAGGGAGGTTATTAATGTTTTGTTGTGAGGATTGTCCATATTATAATGAGTGTTTAAATCATAAGGTTGGATGCTGTCAGAAGTGTCCCCACTATAATGATTGTTATGATGTAAAAGAAGGGTATAATTCGGAGGGATAATTTTATGGCTAAAAAAGCAAAAACAAAAAAAGAAAAGAAAATGCAAGTTATCAGGATAGTTGCTCTAATAATATCTGTATTTTTTTTAGCAAGCATATTCATACTTTGGGGAATGTATTTTATTGGTAGATGAATTTAAAGAGGGTAGCTCTTATTGGTTTCATGGGTAGTGGAAAAACCACTATAGGTTTATTTTTGTCAAAAGAACTAAGTTACCCTTTTATTGATTTGGATGATTATATAGAGGAAAAAGAGGGGAAAAAAATAACTGAAATTTTCTCAGATAAAGGTGAAGATTATTTTAGGGAAAGAGAATCCTTTTATCTTAATGAAGTAATAGATAATTATGAAAAAGTTATAATCTCAACAGGAGGGGGAATTATATTAAGGGAAAAGAATAGGAAATTATTAAAAGAAAAATCCTTTGTTATTTATCTTTATGGAAACTTCGATACTTTGTTGAATAGATTACAAAAAGACGAAGAATTTAAAAAAAGGCCGATTCTTAAAAGAGATATGAAAGAAGTTAAAGAGATATATGAAATGAGACAAAAGTATTATAGAGAGACTGCTCATATGATTTTAGATACTGAAGGGAAAGATCCTAATTTAATTGTAAAAGAAATAATTAAAGGTTTACAAGCATATGGAAAAATGTAAGATATTATTAATACATGGCCCAAATCTCAATCTTTTGGGTATTAGAGAACCTCAGATCTATGGAGATATAGATTTTAAAACTCTTAATGATATTATTACAAAAAAAGCAGAAGAGAAAGGGTTTGAGATAACTATTTTGCAATCTAATTGGGAAGGTCAGATTATAGATTGGATCCAAGATTTAGGTAGTAAAATGGATTTTATCATAATTAATGCAGGAGCTTTAACCCATTATAGCTATGCAATAAGAGATGCAATATCTGCTATTAAGAAGCCCACCATAGAGGTACATTTAAGCAATATATATGCAAGGGAAGATTTTAGGCATAAGTCGGTTATTGCTCCAGTATGTATAGGTCAAATTTCAGGATTTGGAATTTATAGTTACCTTCTTGCCTTAGATTACATTTCCTACATTTGTAACTCCTAATTAGAGCACTTCTACTCATACTATTATCACATCTCTGATATATAACTTGACTGTTTTTCTGTAATGATATATAATTTTTATAGATAGATATATAATGTAAATATATAAAAAATAACTATCTTTTATACCACGAAAAATTGGAAAACTATAATCCTATTTAAAGATTCATCTAAAAATAAATCTCTTAAAATTCACACTCTATAGGAGGTGGGGACTTATGGTAAAGGGTAGAGCAACCATAAATGTGGCTTTTTTGAGTACTTATCCTCCAAGAGTATGTGGTATAGCAACCTTTACCGAAGATTTAGTATCTGAAATAGATAAAATTGCTCCTTTATATAATCCTTTTGTAAATACAAATGTAATTGCTATAAGTGATGATATTTATCTCTATAATGAGAAAGTTATTAAAGAATTAAAACAATTTGAAAAAGAAAGTTATTTTGATGTGGCTCAATTTATCAATGATTCGGAAATAGATCTTTTGGTAATACAACATGAATATGGTATATATGGTGGAGAATATGGAGAATATCTGCATTATTTAGTTGATAATATAAAGAAACCTTTTATTGTTGTTTTACATACAGTTCTTTTAAATCCAACTGACAAACAAAAATACATAGTAAATTATCTTGGATCAAAAGCAGTAAAAGTAGTAACAATGGCAAAAAATACTATTGAATTATTAGTGAATATTTACGGTATACCTGAAGAAAAAATTGTACATATTCCCCATGGTGTTCCAATAAATACTCAAGTGGATAGAGAAAAACTTAAGAAAGAGTTTGGTTTAGAGGGAAGATTTGTGATAAGTACCTTCGGACTTATTGGACCAGGAAAGGGAATTGAGTATGCTATTGAAGCTATATCTAAAGTGAAAGATGAAATTCCTAATATTATGTATCTAATTCTTGGTAGAACTCACCCTGGAATAGTTAAGCATTCAGGAGAAAGTTATAGAGATAAACTGATGAATATGGTTAAAGAATACAATTTAGAAAATCATGTAATGTTTGTAAATAGATATTTAACATTAGATGAGATATTGAAATATTTACAATTATCAGATGTGTATATAACACCATATTTAAGCAAAGAGCAAGCTGTAAGTGGTACATTAAGTTATGCTCTTGCTTCTGGAAAAGTTATCATATCAACTTCTTATAGATATGCAGAGGAACTTCTTGCAGATGGAAGAGGAATATTAGTTGATTTTAGAGATTCTGATGCTATTGCTAAAGCTATTAAAGAGGTTTATTACAATAAAGATCTTAGAGAAAGTATTGAGAAAAAAGCCTTTGAATACGGCAAAAATATGTGGTGGAATGTAGTGGCAGAAAGATACATAAAGTTATTTGATGAAATTGTAAATAAAAAAATAGAAACATTTAGTGGAAGGGGGTGGAAAAAATGGAACTTATTCGCCCCAGAGATGAACATTTATTCAGACTAACTGATGAGACTGGAATTATGCAACACTCTAAATTTGGAGTTCCAGACCCCCGTTTTGGGTATACTACTGATGATAATTCAAGGGCTTTAATTGTTGCTACTATGTTTTATAGAAATTATAGAGAGGAAAAGTATTTGAATCTTATATATAGATATTCATCTTTTATATTAAATTCTCAAACTCCAAAAGGTAACTTTAAAAATTTTATGGGTTATGACAAAAGATTTTTAGAGGATGAAGGTTCTGAAGATAGTTTTGGAAGAACGATATGGGCTCTTGGTTACTGTATTTCCGAAAATATACTACCTTTAAGTTTGAGAAGGCTTTATAAAGAACTTTTGCAGAATGCTTTAAAATATATTGAATATATAAAATCTCCAAGAAGCAAAGCATATGTTATATTAGGGTTATATTATTCTTTAAAGGAAAGCACATTAGATAGAGTTCAGATTAAAGAATATATTTCTCACCTTTCTAAATCCTTAGTAAGACAATTTAGAGAAAATGTGGATGAATCATGGAAATGGTTTGAAGATATAATGGCTTATAGTAATGCAATTCTTCCTCTTTCTCTTTTTGAAGCCTATAAGGTATTAGGAGAAAAAGATATTTTGGATGTAGCATTAGATAGTATGGAGTTTTTAGAGAAAATTGTATTTAGATATGGCTATTTTAAACCAATAGGTTGCAAAGGTTGGTATATAAGAGGTGGAACTATAGCGGAATATGATGAACAACCAGTAGAAGCAGGAGAGATGATATTACTTTACAAAGAGGCTTATGAGGTTTTAAGAGATGTAAGTTATATTTGTAAGGCAAAAGATACCTTTATGTGGTTTCATGGAAAAAACTCAAAGAAAGTATCTCTTATAGATAATGAGACATCTGGATGTTATGATGCCATAACTCCTGATGGGGTTAATCTAAATCAAGGAGCTGAAAGCTTGCTTTCTTATCTATTGGCATATTTTACAATGATGGATTTACTAAATGTAAGAAAAGAATTAACTGTAGTTTAGCCTGCGGTGATGCCTTTGATGGCAAGTTCTAAGTCTGAAGGATTAGGACTTGCCATCAAAGCTTCACTTGCTTCTATTATGTTTTTCCTATAGAGTTCTAATAAGTGTTGATTGAATGATTGCATTCCTTCTAATTGACCTTCTTGAATAATCTTTGGAATCTCTGTAAGTTTATTCTCTCTTATCCATTTTCTCACAGTAGAATTTCCTATTAGAACTTCACAGGCAGGAACTAAGCCCATTTTATCTTTTCTTTTAAGAAGTCTTTGGGAGATAATTCCTACTAAAGTATTTGCAAGCTGAAATCTAACTTGATTTTGCTGGTGAGGTGGAAACATATCTACAATTCTACTTATTGTAGAAACAGCATCTATGGTGTGCAATGTGCTAAGCACTAAATGTCCTGTTTCAGCTGCCTGCAAAGTTACAGAAACGCTTTCAATATCTCTTAACTCTCCCACCATAATTACATTTGGGTCTTCCCTTAAAGCCATTTTAAGAGCTGAAGAAAATGAAGCAGTATCAATACCTATTTCTCTTTGAGAGATAAGAGATAATTTATCTGTAAAGACATATTCAATAGGATCTTCAATAGTGATAATGTTTAGGTTCTCATTTTGATTTAAATATTCGATCATTGCTGCTAATGTGGTAGATTTTCCAGATCCAGAGGGACCAGTAACCAATATGAGACCTGCTCTTTTCATTATAAGACTTTTAATTATTTGGGGAAGTCCTAATTCTTCTATTGATGGTATATTAATTTTAATTAATCTCATAGAAATGGCTATAGTTTGTCTTTGGGTGTATACATTTACTCTAAATCTTGCTAATCCCTTTTTTTCAAAAGGGAAATCTACTTCTTTGTTTTTTTGGAAAATTTCTCTTGCTGTTGGAGGCATTATACTGAAAGCTAAGTTTTCTACCTCTTCAGAAGTTAAAGGATCCTCTTTTAATAATACTATATCCTTCATGATTCTTACTGCGGGTGGGGTTCCTACTTTAAGATGGATATCTGAAGCATCAAGGTTTATTGCAAGATTAATAATTTTTTCAAATTTATCAGGTCTAATTTTCCTCACCCCTCTATGGAAAGTTTTTCCAATCCTTCCATAATTTTATCATTAATTTTTAAGTTTATCACTCTTTCTGCTAATTTTAGTGCATTTTTAATGGCTTTGGATTTTGATCTTCCATGGGATATGATAACATTACCATTTATCCCAAGAAGAGGAGCTCCACCAAATTCGCTATAATCCATACTTTTTTTCACATTTCTAAATTTAGGTTTTAGAAGTAAGGCAAGAATAATACTCCACCATGAACTCTTTAGTTCTTTTGATATTAATTCAAACAAAGTTTCTGCAACACCCTCCGCTGTTTTTATAGCAATATTTCCTACAAATCCATCGCATATAATTATATTAACTATTCCTTTAAATAGGTCTTTCCCCTCCACATTTCCATAAAAATTGAAATAAGGATTATTCTTTAATAAAGAATAAGTTTCTTGAGCTAGCTGATTACCTTTTCCTTCTTCTTCACCAATATTTAGTAATGCTATTTTAGGATTTTCTATGCCAA
Source organism: Dictyoglomaceae bacterium (assembly GCA_028276205.1). Lineage (GTDB taxonomy): Bacteria > Dictyoglomota > Dictyoglomia > Dictyoglomales > Dictyoglomaceae > Dictyoglomus. The sequence goes on from JAPYWU010000058.1 coordinate 5,651, forward strand.
AAATCGATTCCATATATATTTTTCCCATTAAAGCAAATTGTACCAAATATTCCTTTTTACAATCTACATTTGCCCCTATATCTAACATAATAGTAGGTGTGTTGTTTATAGTAGGAAGAACGGTAGTTATAGCAGGTCTTTTAATTCCCTTTAGTCTTCCTAAATAGAGTAATGCACTGCTCATTACTGCTCCCGTATTACCTGCGGATACTACTCCATCTACTTTTTCTTCCTTTATTAATTTAATAGATTTTACAATTGAGGAATCTTCTTTTTCTTTTACTGCAAAAGCTGGATGTTCATGCATTTCTATTACTTGTTCTGCGTGAACTATTTCAATTCTATGGTTATCAAATTTATATTTGTTTAATTCCTTGTCAATTAATGTTTTATTCCCCACAAGTACAATTGTAGACTTTATTTCTAGTAGTGCTTCAATGGCTCCTTTTACAATTTCTGAAGGAGCATAATCTCCTCCCATTGCATCAAGAGCTATTTTCATGAAAAAATTTCCTCCTTTCTAACATATTATAGTATCTTCTTAATTTTCTCTTTTATATTTATTGACGCTTTATAAACTTCCTTTTTAGATATATTTAATTTTTTAGAGACTTTCTCAATTGCATCTTTTAAAGAAAGGTCCTGTTTAATAAGTTCATCGAAAAGGAGAGCTTCAATGGAAATATCGTTTTTTAGCTCCTTTTTAGCTTCTCCTTCCCAATGTACTATAACTGTATATTCTCCCTTTTCTTTATATGGATCTTTATTAACTTCTTCTATTACCTTTTCTATATTACCATAATACACCTTTTCGAAGGTTTTTGTAAGTTCTCTGCATACACATAAAATAGAATTGGGAAATACTTTTAATATGTCTTGTAAAAGTTCATCAATTCTTTTAGGGGATTCATAGATAACAAAAGTTTCTATCTCTTTTTCTTCCATCTTTTTTAAATATTCTATTCTTTTATTTGATGATTTTGGCAAAAAACCTGCAAAATAGAATGTATTAAGAGGAAGACCTGATACAGAAAGGGCTGCTATTAATGATGATGGGCCAGGAATTGGAATTACGTCTATATTATTTTCTCTGGCAGCTTTTACTATTTGGTAACCTGGATCAGATATACATGGAGTTCCAGCATCTGAAACTAAAGCAATATCTAGATTTTTATTTATAAGTAGATCTAAAAATAATTTTACTCTTTTTTCTTCGTTATATTTGTGATAAGAGATGATAGTTTTATTTTCAATCTCATATCTTTTCAATAAAATCTTAGTATGATTGGTATCTTCAGCAGCAATTATGGGACAATTTTTTAGAACCTCGATAGCTCTAAGAGTAATATCTTTTAAATTTCCTATTGGTGTTGCTACTACATATAACTTTCCCATACTTACTTAAATTATAAATATATTTTTCTACTTGGCAAATTAAATGAGGTGAAGTAAAATTATAGTAAAATGAAAAGTATGACTTCTTCAGCATTTAGAGAGTTTGTTATTGATAGCCTTACTTTTTTTTTAGAAATAAAAGGCTATAATCATCGTTTTTTAGAAATTAAGATAAATTTACCTGATGCTCTTTCTTTTTTAGAAAAGGAGATAATTACAGAGATAAAACGTTTTGTAAAAAGAGGATATGTAGTTTTTTCCTTAAAGATTCATAAATTACCCGAAAACTATTCAAAATTAAATGTAGATCTTCTTAATAATATCTTAAAAGAGCTTAGTAAAATTACTGGAAATTCGGAAGCTATATATAATTGGAAGGAGGTTCTTGCTAACCCTCAAATATTTTTTACAGAGAATAGAGTTTTTAATGATGATGATTGTAAAAAAATAATGTCTGAGACAAAATTGTTAATAGAAGAATTTGATAGATATAAAAGGGAAGAAGGAGAAAGCCTTAAAAAGGCTATATTAGAAAGTTTAAATAAAATTGAAATACTCCTTTCTAATATTAAAAGGGAAGAAGAGAATTGGCAAAAAGAGGCAAAACTTTTTTTAGAAAAAAAATTAAAAGAATTTGAATTCAACAATATAAATGAGGATAGACTTTATCAAGAACTTGCTCTTCTACTTATGAAAACTGATATCAATGAGGAAATAACCAGGATTGATGAATTTATAAGAAGATTTTATGAAGAGATTAAAAAAGATGATTCTATTGGTAAAACATTGGAATTTATACTTCAAGAAATGAATAGAGAAATAAATACTTTATCCAGTAAAACTGCAAAAACTTCTATTATGTTTTATGCTATTGATTTGAAAAAAGAATTGGAAAAAATTAGAGAATTAACATTAAATATTGAATAGAGGGGAGTGGAATTAATTATGAAGCTTATTAATATTGGTTTTGGTAATATGGTGGTAAGCTCGAGAGTTGTAGCTATTATAAGTCCTGATTCTGCACCCATAAAAAGGTTTTTATCTGATGCTAAAAATCGCAATGAGCTTATAGATGCAACTTATGGAAGAAAGACAAGAGCTGTACTTGTATTAGATAGTGGTCATATAGTTTTATCTGCTT
>JAPYWU010000059.1 GCA_028276205.1 Dictyoglomaceae bacterium
AATATTTTCCAAAACACCCAGTTTTAATAATAAGAAAAGATGCGCATTCAAGTATTATCAACACAATGGGAGAAAAAATTTTAAACTTAGATCTATCATACTCAGAGGGTGAAATATTAACAGGAAGAGATCATCAGATAGTAGTTGGAAAAGTTTATCAAAATATTGAACCTTCCTTATTAGTAAAAGGCATTTTAAAGATATTAAAAAAATCAGCAGAAAAAGGTGTCACAACAATACATGCCTTAGAAGGTGGATATACTTCCCCTCCTAATACTCCTCAAATTTTGTTAGGATTAAAGCAATACTTTCCAATAGATGTTCTCATATATTACCAAACAACTTCTATAAAAAAGGTTAAAGAACTTGGTTTAAATCAGATTGGAGGATGTCTTCTTGTAGATGGTTCTGTCAGCAGTATGACTGCTGCATTATCAGAACCATATATTGTAGATAAAGAAAATTATGGAGTCTTATATTGGGATTTAGATACTCTCACTAACTTTATTAGATCTGCTCATAACGAAAACTTGCAAATAGCTTTCCATGCTGTAGGAGACAGAGGAATTGATCTTCTACTCAAAGCCTATAAGAAGGTATTAAAAGATTACCCTAAGAAAGATCATAGACATAGAATAGAACATTTTGAATTACCTAAAAATGAGCATATAAAAATGGTGGCTGAATTAGAGTTAATGTTATCTTTACAACCAAGCTTTTTATACTTTTGGGGTGGAGAGGGTAAATTATACGAGGAATTTTTAGGAAAAGAAAGAAGTAAAAGAATAATACCATTAAAAAGTATCATAGAACACAATATAATTGCTGGAGGGGGATCTGATAGCTCTGTAACTCCTATAGATCCCTTTTTAGGTATTTATTCTGCAGTTAATCATCCTAATCCTGAAGAAAATATATCTATTAAAGATGCCATTAAAATGTTTACTTTTAACAGTGCTTACATTGGTTTTTTGAATAACGAAAAAGGCTCTATTGAAAAGAATAAAATCGCTGATTTAGTAATATTAGATAGAGATCCATTGAATATAGACCCCAAAGATATATTAGATATAAAAGTCATAGCTACCATTTGTAAAGGAAAATTTGTATATAAAAATCCTTCTTATGATTTTAATGAGTAAGAAGCCAGCCTCCTAAGAATTTCTTGTCCAACTACTAAACCTGAGACCGATGCTTGCATAAGACCTCTTGTAATTCCTGCACCATCTCCTATAGCAAATAAATTTTTAACCTCTGTTTCAAGAGAAGAGTTTAGTTTTACTCTTGCTGAATAAAACTTAACCTCTACACCATAAAGAAGAGTATGGCGAGAATAAACTCCTGGGGTAACTTTATCTAAAGCTTGAATCATTTCTATAATATCCACTAAATATCTATATGGTAATACCAAACTCAGGTCTCCTGGAACCGCATCTTTTAAAGTAGGAACAACCATTCCTTTTTGTAATCTATCCCATGTAGATCGTCTTCCTGCTAATAGATCTCCTAATCTTTGTAATATGACACCATTACTCAAAAGATTAGCAAGACTTCCGATAGCTCTACCATATGCAATTGGATCTTTAAAGGGCTCGGTAAAATTCTTCGAAACAAGAATAGCAAAGTTTGTATTTTCAGTTTTCTTTTCAGCAAAACTATGTCCATTTACTGATATTATCCCTTCATTTTGTTCCATTACCACCTCACCATATGGATTCATACAAAAGGTTCTTACCTTATCATCAAAAGTTTTTGTGTAATATATAAATTTCGCCTCATACAATTCATCTGTAAGCTCCTTCATTACTGCTGCAGGAATTTCTACTCTCACACCAATATCTACTGGATTTATGACCCAAGAAAGACCAATCCTTTTACCTTCTTCAGAAAACCATTTAGATCCCTCTCTTCCTGGAGCAACAACCACAAAATCAGCATAATAAATTTTCCCATCCTCTAACTCTACGCCTTTAACTTTATTCTCCTCAACAATAATTCTGATAACTTGCTTATTTAAAATAATATCTACTTTATCTTTTAGATATTCATACATGTTAAGTAATATAGGTGCACACTTTTCAGTACCGAGATGTCTAATAGCATAATAAACTAATCTTAGATCAGCTGCTATTGCTTTTTTCTGAAAATATGCAAACTTTTCAGGATCTGGTTTTACAATAGGTTGGTCTGCTCCAAATTCGGTATATATATCATTTACTTCATCCATCAATTTTATTAACTTTTGCTCACCGATGTAATCCTTTAACCAACCACCCACTTCCGTTGAAAAAGTAAGTTTGCCATCACTAAAAGCCCCAGCTCCACCCCATCCAGATACAATATTACATCTTGGGCATAAAACACATCCTTGTCTATTTATAATAGCTGGACAGATCCTTCTACTGGTAATATCCCCTTTCTCTACCAGCAAAATTTTAAGGGGCTTATTACCCCTTACTAACGATATAGCACTAAATATACCTGCTGGTCCACCACCAACTATAATTACATCATACTTCATACTGGATATAAATTCTCCTGTGATAATCTTGGTAGATATTCAAGTCCTTCTTTCAATCTTACTCTACCACCTTTAACTAATTTTACAAGTTCCGGAATAATTTTACCTCTTTCTTCTTCAATTTCCAAGAGGATTTTTTCCATATTCATCTTCCCATCCATAATCTTCAGCATCTTTTGAACTGCAGGATCATTAGATGAAACATTACCTACCTTCTCAGGTACCACATGTTGCAAATTTACAAGATCCCTTAATGCTAATCTTCCAGATTCTAAATTATTTAATACCACATCTATGGCTAATAATGTTCCTAAACCACTTATTCTTGCAATTGTAGCAAAATCTCTCCTACCATCTATATTTGATAGAATGAACCTTTCCTTTTCTTCAGGCGTCATATTTTCTGGGTCTTTTCTTAAAAGAAGAACTTGAACATTTGATGGTATAGCAAGAGAGGGATTAGGAAAGAAAGGAACAACAGTAAGGGATCCTAATTTTTTTGTTTTTTCATGCCATTCATCCATAATTCTTGCTGCTTCTAAAACTAAAGCTTCAGAAGACATGGATATAGCAACAGGAACATCCACATTTGTTTCTTCAACAAACTCAAAATTTCCATCATCCCAAGTGAAAAGCTCAAGAAATGCTGGCATTCCTTTTAGTTTTCCAACCTCGCCGTTGATTACTCTTCCATCTTTAAAATAAAGAATTCCCTTTTTAAAAGGTTTATTAATGATAAGTTTTCCGGTAGAGAACTTTCCAGAAAGAATCTGTATCAAAGAGACTAAATCGAATTCTTTTAAATTACCAGTAAGTGGCATATACCTCTCCCCTCATATATATGGTGCGCCCGAGAGGACTTGAACCTCTAACCTACGGATTCGTAGTCCGCCGCTCTATCCTGTTGAGCTACGGGCGCACTCTTCAAAATTGATTATAAAATGTTTTTTTTCAATAAGTCAAGAAAGTTAAAGATTCTTATTTATTAGAATAACGATTGAAGGTCTCTTAACAATTCACTTATCTCCTTTTCTAAATCCTTGTCTCCTTCAGCCAAACATTTTTTAGTATAATTTTCTACTAATAATATACCTACCCTCTTTAGGGCAGATCTTACAGCAGCAATTTGAGAAATAATCTCCTTACAATCTCTATCCTCTTCTATCATTCTTTGGAGTCCCCTAACCTGTCCTTCTATTCTTCTTAAAGCCACAAGATAATCTCTCTTGTCCAATGTCTAATTCTCCCTCAATAAATATTTAATAATACTCCTTGCAGATATTTTTCCTGCACCCATTGCGTTTATTACTGTAGCTGCACCACTTGCAATATCTCCTCCTGCATAAACTCTTTCTTTTGATGTTTTTCCTGTTGTTTCATCAATTATTATAGTTCCATGTTTGCTTATAGCTAAATCTGGAGTAGTCATACTTATTAATGGATTTGGTATGGTTCCTATAGCTACTATTACCATATCCAAAGGGAAAAAGAAGTTTGAATTGGGAACAGGAATTGGTCTTCTCCTACCACTACTATCTGGTTCTCCAAGCATCATTCTTTGAAGTTCTATACCTATTACTTTACCATTCTCATCACCAATAAATTTAACAGGAGCAACTAAGAAATTAAATCTAACTCCCTCTTCCTTTGCATGGATAATCTCTTCATATCTTGCAGGCATTTCTTCTTCAGTACGTCTATATAAGACATGAACTTCCTCTGCTCCTAATCTTATAGCTGTTCTTGCAGCATCCATAGCTACATTTCCTCCTCCTATTACCCCCACTCTCTTTCCTATCTTTATTGGTGTGTCATATTCAGGAAATCTGTATGCTTTCATAAGATTAACTCTTGTTAAAAATTCATTAGCAGAATAAATACCTACAAGATTTTCCCCTGGTATGTTCAAAAATTGAGGAGCACCAGCTCCTGTACCTATAAATACTGCATCATATTCTTTCAAAAGCTCATCTATGGTTATAGTTCTACCTACTACCACATTTGTATATATATTGACCCCTAAATTTTTAACATACTCTATTTCCGCTCTCACTATTCTTTTAGGAAGTCTAAACTCAGGTATTCCATAAATCAAGACTCCTCCAGGTTCATGAAAAGCCTCAAAGATACTTACATTAATTCCTTTCTTTGCCAAATCTCCTGCTACTGTCAATCCTGCAGGACCAGAGCCAATAACCGCCACATTTTTGTTATATTTTTTTTCTATTTTGGGAATTTCTATACCTTTTTTTAATTCAAGATCTGCCACAAACCTTTCTAATCTACCAATTGCTACTGGTTCTCCAACCCTTTTTAAAGTACATAGAGCTTCGCATTGGTTCTCCTGAGGACATACCCTTCCTGTTGTGGCTGGAAGATTATTTGTTTCTTTAATTTTTTTAATAGCCTCATCATATCTTCTTTCTTTTATAAGTCTAATAAAACCAGGGATATCAATGTTTACAGGGCATCCTTTTATACAAGGGGCATCTTTACATTGTAAACATCTACTTGCCTCTATTAAAGCTTGCTCTTCAGTATAACCTAATGCCACTTCATCAAAATTTCTAATTCTTTCTTCTACTGGTTGTTCAGGCATGGGAGTTTTAGTCTTTAAAACTTTCAATTCTATTCGCCTCGCTTTCTTCAAGGGTCTTTAGAGCAAGCATTTCTTCTTCCTTATAAGTTTTTAACCTTAATAAAAGTTCATCAAAATCAACCAAATGTCCATCAAACTCTGGTCCATCCACACAAGTAAACTTTATTTTACCATCCACAGTAACTCTACATCCTCCACACATACCTGTACCATCCACCATTATAGGATTAAGACTTACTATGGTTGGAACATTATATGGTCTTGTAACATCAGAAACCACCTTCATCATAATAGTAGGACCCACAGCCCATATTCTATCTATTTTTCTACCTTCTAATAATTCTTTAAGAACATCCGTAACAAGCCCTTTTCTTCCCAAGGTACCATCATCTGTTGTAATATAAGCTTCATCTACTATATTTTCAATTTCATCTTTGAAAATAACATATTCTTTACTCCTTCCCCCTATAATACTTATTACATAATTTCCACAAGATTTTAAAGCTTTTAATATGGGAAAAAGTGCTGCTATTCCTACTCCTCCTCCTACTCCAATTACTACTCCATATTTATCTATATCACTTGGTTTACCCAAGGGGCCAACTACATCAAGTATATATTCACCCTTTTCTAATTTTCCAAGAAGTTTTGTAGTTTTCCCTACTTCTTGAAAAACAATAGTAATACTTCCTTCTTTTTCATCTTTATCTGCTATAGTTAGAGGAATTCTTTCACCTTTATCATAAACCCTTATTACAACAAATTGTCCTGCTAATGCCTTCTGAGAAATTAAAGGAGCCTTAACTTTTATTAACTTAACTCCCGGTGCCAATATTTTCTTTTCCAATATTTCAAACAAGAATTTCTCCCTCCTTTTTTGAGAAAAAGTATAACACCTAAGGATATATAAGTAAACCCTAATGGGTATATTATATTAAGCTTTTAAAGGAGGCGATTCTATAAGAGGTAAATTTTCAAAAAATATAACGTTAACATTAATTTCTCCAATCGTTATTTTTAATGATTTGGGTAGGTTGCTATAAGTAAAAAGGAGGATAAAAGAAAAAGATTCTTTAGATTTTAGAATCTTATTTATAGGAATATTTATCAAAGAGTCGCCTAAAAGTTTCTTAAAAACATCATCATTATTTAACAACTTTTCTTCGTTACGAGAAATGTTTTCTAATACAAAAATTGCTTTACCCAAATCTAAATCTTTTGTCCCATCATTGTATATACTTATAAAGAGCGGTAATGTTTTATCATATAAATAATAATCAAATTTAGGATAATTCTTAAGATTAAGAACAGAAACTTTTAGAGGGTAATTGATAGCATAACCATAATGAAGGTTAAAAAAATTAAGATTTTTAGCATTAATCTTAACACCCTCAATATGCAATCTAACTAAGTTTTCCTGTAGCTCTAAAAAATTAGCAGTTTGATATAGCTTAGTGTAATAATCTACAGCAATATTCCAAGCCACATAACTATTATCAGGGTTCTTCCAAAATCTATCTTCCTGCTCTTTCGCTAACTTTAATAATACATTATCATTCTTACCTTCAGATATGGTAAGAAGACCAAATAATAACATAATAAAAAGTGGAAAAAGTTTTTTTATAAACATTTCTTCTTAAAAAGGATATTAATAAAAATTGGTGGAGCTGGGGGGACTTGAACCCCCGACCTCTTCCGTGCCATGGAAGCGCGCTCCCTCTGCGCTACAGCCCCACCAAGATTTTTTAAACTGGAGGCGGCACCCGGACTCGAACCGGGGAATGGGAGATTTGCAATCTCCTGCCTTAGCCGCTTGGCGATGCCGCCGTAATTTTTAAATACTCTTTGGAGCGGGCGACGGGATTTGAACCCGCGACCCTCGGCTTGGGAAGCCGATGCTCTACCTCTGAGCTACACCCGCCTTCCCAAGTACAAAATCATCTTCTAAATAGAGAATAAATTCTTTTTTAAATTTTGTCAAGAATCAATCAAAATAATTATTTTGATTGACAATAATACATTTTCTTATTATTATAAGAATTAAAATTCTCTTCATCGGGAGGTGTAAAGATGCCAAAGAGAGGTTTGAGGGTTCTTTTATTAGCAGTATTTCTTGTTGTCCTTTTCCTCTTATCTTCCCAAGCACAAACAGTCAATGTTAACCCAAATGGATGGCTTGACCAAGTAGCATTTATTCCAGAAAAGGATATGGCAAAGGCTGTAGAAATGTTGTCCAAAGGAGATATTGACATATATTTCAACGAAATAAGTGACCCACAACTTTTCAAAAGAGTCAAAGAAGACCCCAATTTAACCTATGGAACATCCTTTGGACTTTATTATGAACTTACTTTCAACCCGGTAGGACCAACCTATAAAGATGGTAGATTAAACCCATTTAGCAATAAGAAAATTAGAGAGGCAATGAATATAGTAATAGATAGGCAATATATAGTGGATGAAATTATGGGAGGACTTGCTGAGGTAAAGCTTCTACCTCTCAATAAAGGTTTTCCAGAATATGAAAGATATAAAGACACTATATCAAGTTTGGAGAAACTATATAAATATGATTTCGCAAAAGGCAAAAAGATCATTGATGAAGAAATGAAAAAAATGGGAGCAGAGCAAAAAGATGGAAAATGGTACTATAAAGGAAATCCAGTAGTAGTAAAATTTATCATTAGAACTGAAGATAGAAGAAAGCAAATAGGAGATTACGTATCAACTCAACTTGAAAAATTAGGATTTACAGTAGAAAGAATGTATAAAACATCAAGAGAAGCATCTCCTCTCTGGGTAAGAGGCAATCCTGAAGATGGTCAATGGGATATCTATACAGGTGGATGGATAACAACTGTTCTTGCAAGAGATATGGCTGATAACTTTAGATTCTTCTATACTCCAGATTCTGAAATGTCCTATTCTCCTCTTTGGAGAGCTTACAAACCTGATAAGGAATTTAGAGATATAGCAAATAAACTTGCTCAAAGAAGCTTTAAATCAATGGCTGAAAGAAACTACTTAATGAGAA